>DATAIT010000076.1 GCA_036262515.1 Acidimicrobiales bacterium
GCGGTCGCGATTCGGCGCTCCCTCCGCACCAATGTCGGAGAGATCCGCGCGAAAGGCCATCTTGAGGTACACGACAGGGATGCGGGCCCGCCGCGCTGCTTCGAGGACCCGGGCCGTGGGGACGATGGCGGCCTGGATACCCGAGATGTCGAGCCCGCCGCGGTGGAACATCCCTCCAACGGCGGCGAAGTCATTCTCCATGTCGACGACAATCACGGCCGCCCGACTCGGGTCGAGCCGCATTGGGTGAGGCCTTGCATTGATCTGAACCAGCTGGGCGGGTGCCATAGGTACTCCTCTCGCAAGATCGGTCCGAATCGGGCCTTCACACTAGGAAGACGCTCTTCCTACCTTCCTGATAGTAAGGTTCCCTTCCTAGATGAGTCAAGAGGGTCCTGCGTGGAGAGGTGCCTCGAGACGGACTGGTAGTATTGGTCCGGCTGATCGGCCCGACCCCAACCTCGCCATCTTGCTTCGCGAGCCGTTCCTCGCCTTCATTGCCGAGTTGCTACGGCGTCTACACGACGCCGGCTATGACGACTTGCGGATCGCGCATCTCGTCGTGTTCCAACACATCGATCCCGGGGGCTCGCGCGTCACCGACCTCGCCGCCAAGGCCCAGATGGCCAAACCATCCATGTCCTACCTCGTCGAGCACCTGGAGGAGGCTGGCTACCTCGAGCGTCTCCCAGATCCGACCGATGGACGGGCCCGGCTGGTTCAGCTCACCGCTCGGGGGTGGGAGCAGGTCGAAGACGCCCTCGGCATCATCGCCGGCATGGAAGCCGAGTTGGCCTCTGCCCTGCGGCCGGAACGGATGGCGAGCCTGCGCCGCGTCCTTACCGCTCTCGGCACGATCACCGCGCCTTGGCGCGCCGGCGAGACGCGAACATAACGGGCGCGCTTCGGATTTCAACGGGGTGTGATCGTCGCCAGTAGCGCCCAGTTCGGCCGCCCGGCGTAGAGCAGGGTGCGGATCCGGTAGTTGCGGAACCGGGAGAAGCCGAAGGCCACGCGCTTGATCCGCTTGATCAGATTGTTCACCGTTATCTGGAGCACGCGTCCCGGATGGGGGACATGGCCAGCGTCTCTGCGTCGGCGACATGTCGCTGACGCAGCCAGCGCCTCACGACGGCGGACCGCACACGTGGTCCCGGCGTTCGCCGAGCAGGGCTGCGACTTCGCCGCGAAGCTGCTGGTTCTCGGTGCGGAGGGTCCGGTTGGCGTCGAGGAGAGTGGCGATCCGCCGGTGCTGAGAGGCCGTCGATGAGCGCTCGGCCGCTGGGCGTGACGCCATGGCAGCCGGGCCGGCCGCTCGCAGGCGGTGGATCTCGGTCCGCAGGTCGCTGTCGCGGTAGAGCCACGAGCGTGACACGGACGCAGCCGCCGCGACGGCAGTGAAGCTGATTGGCCCGCCCGCCCGGTCCATGCCCCACAGCGCCTGCTCAGCTCGACGGCGGGTTTCGTCGGACCGCCGACGGGCGGCCGAGGCCAGGTGGGCCGAGTTGTCGATCTTCATGGGCGTTCTCCCAAGGCTTCGAGGGCGGTGATGACCAGACCCAGGTTGTGGTCGACCCGGCGGTGGTTGGCGGCGAGGCGGAACCGGCCGTCGGCCTCGGCGGTGGCGATGAGGACCCGGGTGTCGTCGCGCTGGCGGCGGTGGACGTCGAGGAACTCGGGCGTCGTCTGGAAGTCCGGGCACGTCAGGCAGGCGTTGGGGTGCGGGCAGTCCTGCTGTGGCGGCCGCCCGCAGTAGCCGTTGGGCAGGCTGGCCTGGACGCGGGCCAGGTTGTGCTTGGTCCACTCGGCGTCGGCCGTGACGGCGCCCGGGTCGTAGGCGATGACCTCGCCGGCCAGGTTGACCCGGTTCTGGCAGTAGTCCTCGAACGCCTGGCGGACGGTGGCGTCGTGGAGGGTGGCGTAGCGGGCGGTCATCTGCGGCGTCGCGTGGCCGAGCAGGCGCTGGATCACGTGCTGGGGGACGCCCTGGTTGATGAGCCTGGTTCCAAGCGTGTGCCGGAAGCGGTGGGCGCTGACCCGCACGACGACGCCGGCCTCGTCGCGCACGTCGATGTCGTCCTGCCACCGGGCTAGGCGCTGGCGAAGCGTGGCGTAGCTGAACGGGCGGACCCCGTCGGGGTTGGAGTGGGCGGCCGGGAACAGCACGGCGGGGCCAGCGGGCCAGGTCCGTCGCAGATGGGCCTGCTGGGCCCGGATGGCCTCGGCTCCGGCGGCGCTGAGGGGCACCAGCTGCTCGGCCGCCATCTTGGCGTTGTAGTAGCGAAGGCAGGGCCAGCCCGAGCTGTCGTCGATCACCGGGTTGAACGGCAGCGAGCAGGCGTCGTTGGCCCGCAGCCCCGTCTCTATGAGCACCACGACCAGGGCCCGGGTGGTGGCGTCGGGGAGCCGGGCCAGGTTCGCCGGCGACTCGAGCTGGGCCATCACGAACTCGGTGATGAACCGGGGAAGCGGCTGGGGCCTGCGGGGCAGGTCGTCGCCGTAGAGGGCGGCGGTGGCGGGCAGGCCGGGCAGCCACCCGTGGCGCCGGCAGGTGTCGAGGAAGCCGCGCAGGCAGGTCAGGTAGGTGCTCTTGGTGTGGGCGACGAGGTGCGAGGCGCCGAGCCAGACCATGTAGGCCTCCAGGGCGTCGCGGGTCACGGCCCGCTCGTCGACGTGGCGGTCCCGGCGTGCGGCCAGGAAGCGGCCGAACCACACCATGGCCCGCACGTCGACGTGCACGCTGCCGAACGCCTTGCCCGATCCGAGCCGGAAGCGGGCCCAGCGCTTGACGGCGGCACGCAACCAGGGCTGGACGATGGTGTCGAGGCGGATTTGGCCGGGGCGGTTGAGCTCGATGCCCAGCCGGGCGGCCACCCACACGTCGCTGGCGTACTCGGCCTCGATGTCGATGCCGTGGCCCAGGTCGAGAAGACGGCGGTAGGAATAGCGCAGGAGCCCCACGGTGCGCGAGGGGTCGGCCCAGTTGCGGGCGGCGATGGCCTCCATCCAGTGCTCGAGGGGACGCTCGAGCAGCGAGGCGACGCCGCTTTCGCGCAGCAGGCCGACGAGGTGACGGATGACCGACGGCGGCATCCGCACCCGGCGGGCGTCGTGGCAGCACTGGAGGATGTAGGCGACCTCCAGGCGGGGCTGGTGGGCCAGCGCCGACAGGTCGAACGCGTCGACCATGTGCGACCCGCCCCGGGCGACGATGGGTCCGGTGCTGGCCCGGTACTCGGCCATGTCGGGCCGGCCGTGGTGGCGCCAGCGGGTGTAGTGGGCGGTGCAGATGCGCCGGCTCCACGCCGTGCGGTCGCAGCCCGCCACCTCGCACCGCCCCCGGCCGAACACCGGATCGTCAGGGTCGACTCGGATCACCTCGGCGCGGAACTCCGCCCGCAGCACGCCCATCAGTGCCCCGAGCAGGCGCCCGTGGGCGCTGTTGGCCACCAGCGCGACGGCGGCGCTCACGACGACGCCGGTTCCCACGCCCCGGCCCGGACCAGCTCGGCCCGCAGGTCCTCCACGTCGAGGTGCACGTACGCGTTGGAGGTGGTGGTGACCGAGCGGTGGGTGAGCAGCTTGGAGACGACCTCGATGGGAACACCGGCGCGGATGAGCTCGGTGGCCCGGGTGTGGCGCAGGGCGTGGGGGCTGAACGCCACGCCACTGCGGACGCGCATCCGGGCGACCTGCTTGATGACGGCCTGGTAGCGAAGCGGGCGGCCGAGCGGCGCCGACCACAGGTTGACGAAGACGTAGTCGCTGTCGAGGTCGCCGTACTCGGTGTGCATGTAGTCGCTGTAGAGGCGCACCAGCGGGGCCGAGACGGGCACGCTGGTCGCCTCGACGCACTTGGCCCGGGCGCCGTTGGCGTTGTCGTGGCGGGGGACGATGACCACTCGCCGCTGGCGACCGACGAAGTCCTCGTGACGTAAGCCCAGGGCCTGTCCGACGCGCATCCCGGTCTCGGCCAAGAGCGCGAACAACAGGCGGTCCCGGAGGCGGTCGCAGGCGCCGAGGACCAAGGCGACCTGCTCGACGCTGAGCGTGTGGGGAAGCCGACGTGGGACCCGCAGCTTCACCGGCCGGGTGGCGATGAGCCGGCCCTTGGTCACGTGGTGCAGGAACGGCTTGTAGGAGCCTCGGGACACCCGCCGCCACGCCACCAGGCTGGCCGCCAGATCGACGCCGGAGCGGGCGTGGAAGTCGTAGAAGCCGAACACGGCGGCGAGATGGCGGTTCACCGTCGCCTCGCTGCGCCGGGATGCCGAGACGTCGAGGACGATCACGTTGTCGGCGGGGGCACGCAGCCAGGCCACGAACCGGGACACGTCCTCGATGCCCGCCCCGTCCCACGCCACCCGCTTGCGCTCGAGGAACTCGAACCACCAACGCAGTCCCTGGGCGTAGGCCCGAACCGTGTTGGGCGAGCGCTCGATCGCCGAGAGGTGCGCGAGATAGCGCTCGGCCGCATCCACCGGCCCGGCGTCGCCCATCACCGTCCACGACTCGGCACCGGTCACGGGCATCACCAACCGCTGCACCCTCACCGGCTGCCCTCCGTGTCATCGACTGGCGGAGCGCGAGCCGGGGAGCGGATGTCTAACTCACGCCGCCGGCCACATCGGCGATGCCTGCGACGCGCTCCAGAGAACGCGTCCACGACCAAACCGCACGGCTCCGTCGCCTACGTCGGCGACAGCCATGGAGATGCTCCTGATAATGGTCGCCTCGGTGGGGCCGTTGGAGATCCGGGCCCGGTGCCAGGCGACGATCTGGTCCCGCCAGCGAGCGATGGTCCGCCCGAGGGAGCGGACCTCGGGCGGACACGACTGGTCCTGAAGGTCGATGGCCAGGCGGTCGACGAACTGGCCGGCGAGGTCGGCGTTGTCGATGTCGTAGATCGACCTCGCTACCTCCTTGGCGTGCCATGCGGTGCGCACGTCGCCGTGGGGGTCGCCGGCGGCGAGCAGTCCGAGAAGCTTGCCCTCGCCCGTGTCGTCAAGGCGCTCGTGGGCCTTGGTCAGCAGGCGCCGGGCCCGGTACAGGGGGTCGTCCTTGCGGCCCCGGTGGCCGAGCGTCTCGTTCTGCACCCGCCGTCGGCACTCGTCGAGCTTGGTGTTGGCCAGCTTCACGAGATGAAACGGATCCGCCACCTGGGTGACGTGGGGCAAGGCCTCGTCGAAGGTCTTGCGGTAGGGGCCCGACAGGTCCAGCACGCCCCAGGAGATGCCCGCCCGCCAGTCCTCGTCGCGTTGGTCGAGCCAGGCAGAAGGGCTTGTGGCAGAACGGCCGGGCACCACGTCGAGCAGCTGGGCCAGCCCGCTGGCGACGTCGACGATGGAAGTGCACCACTGCTTGGTCCGCCTCGGTCCCCGCCGGCAGAACAACGTCTCGTCGAGCCCGAGTCCCACCACGGCGCCGATGCGGTCGGAGTCGTCCACCAGGGCGGCGCCGTAGGCGACGACGGCGTCGTTGACGGTGTGCCAGTCGCAGCCGAGCTCCGTGGCCACCTCGGCCACGCTGCGGCCCCGTCGGCCCACCTGTTCGCACGCCCAGCGGCCGGCCCGGTCGGTCATGGCCATGCGGGGGGCGGCGATGGCGGGGTCCTCGGCCGTCCAGGACGCGACCTCGCAGTCCGGGTCGGGGCAGCGCCAGCGGTGCTTGTGCCACACCAGTCGCGTCGGTCGCCCGAAGCAGGGCAGGTCGACCAGGACCACCGCCGGGCGGTCCTTGATCCAGGCGATCACGCCGCACTCGGCGCAGCCAGGACGAGCCCGTGGCATCTCGACATGGACCACGATGGGGCGCGACGGC
>DATAIT010000077.1 GCA_036262515.1 Acidimicrobiales bacterium
GTGGAGCCGGCGAACAGGGCGTCACCGAAGGCGAACACGCCGCCGTCGTTGGCCACCAGCCGGTAGCCCGTCCCCGCCGGGGTGGGCGACATGGCCACGATCGGCTTGTTCAGGGTGATGGCACCGGTGGAACCGAGGAAGTTGGCGTCACCGAAGGCGAAGACGCCGCCATCGGTGGCGACTAGCCAGTAGCCCTTCCCGGTGGGCGTGGGCGACATCCCGACGATGGGCTTGTTGAGCTTGATGGCGCCGGTGGAGCCGTAGAAGCCGGCGGCGCCGAAGGCGAAGATTCCGCCGTCGGAGGCAACCAGCCAGTAGCCGTCGCCGGCCGGGGTGGCGGCCATTCCCACGATCGGCTTGTTGAGCTTGATGGCGCCGGTGGAGCCGAAGAAGCGGGTGTCGCCGAAGGCGAAGATGCCGCCGTCGGACGCCACCAGCCAGTACCCGTTGCGGGCCGGCACCGACGGAGCGTCGTCGTCGACGATCGTGCCCACGCCGGTGGCGTCGGCGAGGGTGACCCCGACGGGGTCCGTGAGGGTGACGGAGAGCGTCTCGGCTCCCTCGGCCGCGCCGTCACCGACGACGGGGACGTTGATCGTGCCCGTGCGCTGGCCGGCCGGGATGGTGAGCGTTCCCGCCGTCGTGGTGTAGTCGCCCGGGGCCGTCGCCGTGCCGTTGGCCGTGGCGTAGCGGACGCTGGCACCGCCCGCGCTGACCGCCGTCAGCGTCACCGTGAACGTGAGGTTGGCCGTGGTCCCGGCCGCGCCCTCCTGGACCGCCGCGTCCCCGATGCTCGCGGCCGGCGCCGTCTCGCTGACCGTCAGGGTGAACGTCTGGGAGACCGGAGCCCCCACCCCGTTGGCGGCCGTGAAGGTGAGGACGTAGCTGCCCGTGGTGCCGGCCGCCGGCGAGCCGCTCAGCGTGCCCGTGACCGTGTTGTAGCTGACCCCGCTCGGGAGGGTGCCGCCGGTCAGGGTGATCGTGGGGCGGGGGACGCCGGATGCGGTGACGAGGAAGCTGCCCGTCACCCCGGCGGTGAAGGTGACCGCCGAGGCGCTCGTGAACGCGGGGGCGGCCGCCAGCGTCCCGAGGGCGGCCCGTGCATCGATCAACCCGGCGCCCACCGCCGAGGCTGGTGCCGTGCCCACTGCCAAGGCCGTCGTTCGGAGCGCCGAGCCGACCTGGGCCGGCGTGAGCGAGCCCTGCGCGTCGAGCAGCAGGGCGCCGGCCGCCGCCGCGTGCGGTGCAGCGGCGGAGGTGCCACAGAAGCGGTGGGGCGGCGGGGACCCGGGTGGGAAGAACGAGTTCTGTACGCAGTCGGTGGCTGCCAGGTCGGGCTTGGCGACCACGACGGGAGACGCCAGCGCCGTGGTGCTCGGAACCGGGTCGAACAGATAGGTCATCGGTCCGCGCGACGAGTAGGGCTCGACGACGGCCGCGTTGTTGTACGGCACGGCGCCCACGGACACGGCGCCGGTGGCGCCGCTGTGGCCCCACACGGTCGGGCCGAAGATGTCGGTGCCCGACGTGGTGGAGTACTCGACACTCGACGGGTCGTCGCCGCCGTGGATCCACTTGAAGCGCACACCAGCACCGCTGAACCGGCCGACCACCACGTTGACGACCCGCGAATTGGCGCCGGTGTTCTCCCAGCCGGCGAGCTCGAACGGCCGCTGGGTGCCACCCGCACCGGCGTTGTCGTCGACCCCACATCCGAGGGCCGTCCCGCTGCCGGCGTCGAGGATGCAGATGTCGTAGTCGGTCGTCACGCCACCGCGGGGCTGCGCCCACTGCAGGTCGAGCAGGAGCGTCTTTCCGCTCGGGACGGTCATCTGATACGTGGCGTCGGTGCCCGCGGTGGTGAAGTTGTGGCAGTCGAGGTACCCGACGAACAGCGCCGGGCACGTGGCACCCCGGTAGGCGAGCGCCTCGTAGGAGCCGACGTCGGCCCCGCCGAGGACGACGTTGGAGTTGCCAGCGGCCGCGAAGTACGACACGCCGTTGGCTCGGGCGTTGTTGACCGACACCGCCACCGGGCCGTCCTGGTAGAACGGCTCGGTGTAGTAGGTGACGTCGTCGACCATCACCTTCGCGCCGGCATTGGCCAGCGCCGTGATGTTGTTGGCGAACGAGGTCTCGCTCACGAAGGCGGTGGCGAACGAGATGCCGGCCCCGGGAGCGAGGTCGTGCACGATCTGCGCCATGGCCCGCCCCTCGTCCTGGTTCGGGGAATCAGGGTCGGTCGGGGCGTTGTCGGCCAGCACGGTGACCGGGGTCGTCCGGCCGCACGGGTTGGCGGCGCCGGGCAGGTCGCCGGCGGCCACGTCGTCGGCCGGGCTGGTGGCTTCGCCCTGGGCGCGGTCGAACGAGTCCGACAGGATCCCCACGGTGATGCCCGATCCGTCGAACCCGTAGGTCGAGCGGGCCTGATTGGCCTTCAGCTGCACGTCTCCCTCGGACACCACCGGAGCGCACGCCCGCCGCACCGGCGTCACGACCTCACTGACGTTGCGCACGACGTCGAGGCCGGCCAGACCCTCGAGCCGGCGAACCGGGACCGCGACCGTGACGGTGTGGAAGGCGTCACCGCTGACGGCGCGCACGTCCGCTCCGGCCGCCGCCAGCACCTGGACGGCCCCGGCGAAGCGCTCCGGGTACACGTCGACGTCCACCACCACGCGCCCGTCGTCCAGACTGCGAACGCCGCCGCTGCGGGCGCTGGGGAGGTTCGTGACGGGAAGGCCCGCCGGGGCGGCCCGGCCGCCGGCTGCTCGCGCCAGCGCGGCGAGGCGGGCGGACAGCTTCCCGGTGTCGGGCCTGCGGTCTCCCGGGGCCGGCTGCCCGGTGGCGCCGGCCGAGCCGCTCACGGCCAGCGCCGCGGCGACGAGGGCACCGACGGCAACGAGGACGGGCACCACGCGACGCACCCGACGGCGCCGGCCTGGTGCGTCCGGTCGGTGGTCACGATGTCTTCGCACGGCTCAACTTCCCGCTCCGGCGACCCGGCCGCCGGCGAACCGTCGGCGATCCTGCGGTCGGGCTCCGTGTCCCCCGTCGCTACGTCCTAGCTCATCCGCATCGCTGCGGGAGCGACCGTACTCTCGGTGGAGCGGGCCCGCCCGCTCCACCGAGGCGGCCGTCGTCAGTCCAGCTTGGGGCCGCGCCCGCCGGTGGGCTTGGCGCCCTCCATCCCCTCGTCTCCCTCCAGCTTGCCGCCGCGCTGCTCGGGATCCTCGACCTCGGGGTCGTCGGTCATCGGCTGCTTGGTGTCGGGGTCGACCTTGGGCATGACACGTCCTCCTGATCGGATCGTCGTACCCCTCCGTTGTGCCCCCGCGCCGGGCCCGGCAATCCCCGTCCCCACGACGCAGACCCGCCGGAGGCGTGACCCCTGCGTCCCCATCCGGCGCCGTGCAGGGGCGACTCGGGCCAGAATGACGGCCGGAGGAGGGAGCCAGGGTGATGAGCGACGACGGCCGGACGGGTGAAGGGAGCATCACGGTGCAGGCGGCGGCGCCCGCGGTCTGGGCGCTGGTGACCGACATCACGCGCATGGGCGAGTGGAGCCCCGAGAACGAGCGCGGTGAGTGGATCGACGGCGCCACCGGCCCCGCCGTCGGTGCCCGCTTCAAGGGCTACAACCGCCGCGGCAAGTCGAAGTGGTCGACCACGTGCGAGGTCACGGAAGCCGAGCCGGGCCGCAGCTTCGTGTTCGTCACGGGCGGCAGAGCCAAGCCGGGCACGTGGTGGCGCTACCGGTTCGAGGCGGTGGCCGGCGGCACGCTCGTCACCGAATCGTTCGAGATGACCAAGCCCCTGGGCCGCTTCGAGCGGCTGGTCACCAAGGTCACCACCGGCGTCAGCGACCGGCGGGCCGACATGGAGCAGGGCGTCAACGCCACGCTGGCCGCCCTCAAGAAGGCGGCCGAGCAGGGCGGCGACCACGGCAGCGCGGGACGGAGCCCCTCGTGAACAGCAGCCTCCACCGCCAGGTCGTCGAGATCGTGCGCGACCGCGGACTGGTCCGACTGCCCGAACCGGTGGTGCTGGCGTCGGGCCAGACCAGCCGCGACTTCGTGGACGGCAAGGCCGCCCTCCGCCGGGGCGCCGACCTCGAGCTGGCCTGCCGGGCGGTGCTCGACGTGGTGGCCGGGACGGCGTTCGATGCCGTGGGCGGCCTCACCATGGGCGCCGACCACCTCGCGCACGGCGTCGCCATCCTGTCGGGGAGCGAGTGGTTCGTCGTTCGCAAGGAACCGAAGGGTCGAGGGACGAACAAGCTCGTCGAGGGAGCTCAGGTCGGTCCCGGCACAAAGGTGCTGCTGGTGGACGACGCCGTCACGTCGGGCGGCTCCATCCAGAAGGCGCACGATGCCATCGTCGCCACCGGTGCCGCCGTCGTGGCGGCAGTCACGCTGGTGGATCGCGGCGAGGTCGCGGCGCCCTACTTCAAGGAGAAGGGGATCCCGTACGCGGCCCTCGTCACCTACCGCGACCTCGGCATCGAGCCGGTGGGCGGAGGCCTCGTCCCCGCGTAGTGGCGGCGTCCCGGCCGGGCACGGCGCGAGCGGCCGGTATTCTTGCTGCCCCCGATGCACCTCGATCCGCAACTCGCCTTCCAGCCGTCACTGCTCGACGACGGGCAGTCCACTGGCATCGACATGGACGCGGCCTTCAGCCACCTCAGCCGGATCCAGCTGGACTCGACGTCGTGGGTCGACCACCAGCCCGGCTGGGTCCACGGGTCCGACCGGCTGTTCGCCGACCTGGTGGCGGGCGCCGAGTGGAACCAGCGGTCCCGGCACATGTACGGCCGGGTGGTGGCCGAGCCGAGGCTCACGTCGTGGTGGCGCTCGTCGTCCGGGCGCCCCCTGGAGCCGGCCGTCCTCGAGCGCATGCGCCGCCTGCTGTCGGAGCGCTACGGCGTCGAACTCGACTCCATGGGGCTCAACCTGTACCGGGACGGCCAAGACAGCGTGGCCTGGCACGGCGACCGCATCGCCAAGCACGTCGCCGAGCCGCTGGTGGCGATCGTCTCCGTCGGCGAGCCCCGCACGTTCCTGCTGCGACCCGCACCGGGGAATGACGACGTCCCCGCCGGCGGACGCCGGAGCCTGAGCTTCGACCTGGGCCGGGGCGACCTCCTCGTCACGGGCGGCGCCTGCCAGCGCCGCTGGCAGCACACCGTGCCCAAGGTGGCCCAGGCGGGTCCGCGGATCAGCATCACCTTCCGGCACGGGCTCGACCCGCGCGCCTACCCCGATTCCTCCGAAAGTGGAGGTTCCGGGCCGGATCCCGCATAGGGGTTCGGGCGGTCGGGTAGATACTCCGGGCGAGAAACGACCCACCAACGACACCAATGGAGGTGCCCGCATGGGAACCGTGCAGAAGTCGATCACGCTGGATATCCCCGTCTCCACCGCATACAACCAGTGGACGCAATTCGAAGAGTTTCCCGAGTTCATGGAGGGCGTCGAGTCCGTCACCCAGATCGACGACCAGCGCCTGCACTGGGTGGCCGAGATCGCCGGCAAGCGTGAGGAGTGGGACGCCGAGATCATCGACCAGACTCCCGACCGGCGCATCGCCTGGCAGGCGGTCAGCGGCAAGCGAAACGCCGGTGCCGTGACCTTCCAGCCGGACGGAGGCGGCCGCACCCGAATCGAGCTCGAGGTCGACTACGAGACCGAGGGTTTGAAGGAGAAGGCGGGCGACGCCCTGGGCGTGGTCGACCGCCGGGTCGAGGGAGACCTCGAGCGCTTCAAGAAGTTCATCGAGTCGCGCGGCGTCGAGACGGGCGCCTGGCGGGGCAACATCTGAGCGCACCTGTCCGCCGTTCGTGAAGGGAGGGCGCCCACACGGGCGCCCTCTTTCGCGCTGCGGCACCGGCGCCTGCGCCCCGGAGTCGAAGTGTTACGACCGGGTGACGATTCCCGCACGTGCTCGCGAGGAGCCCGTCAGCGGTTCGTCGCGTGGTGTTGACATCACGGCAACGGCCGCAACACAGGCGTCGGAGATGGTTGGGAGGTGGCAACCACTGTCCCGCGCGCCGAGATGGCCTCCTCCCGGGTCGACCGGCGCACCCTCGTCGTGGCCGGGAACGGCATGGTGGGCCAGAAACTGCTCGAGATCCTCGTCGAGCGGGGAGCGACGGCCGAGTGGGACATCGTCACCTTCTGCGAGGAGGGCCGCCTCGCCTACGACAGGGTGGGCCTCAGCTCCTTCTTCACGGGGACATCGGCCGCGGATCTGTCCCTGGTGGCGCCCGGTTTCTTCGACGCCGTCGGTCTGGAGGTGCACGTGGGCGACGCCGTCGCCTCGGTCGATCCCGAGGCCGGGACGGTCACCTCGGTCCGCGGCGCCACCATCGCCTACGACGCACTCGTCCTGGCCACCGGGTCGTACCCCTTCGTCCCCCCGGTGCCCGGAAAGGATCTGACCGGATGCCACGTCTACCGGACCCTCGACGACCTGGAGGCGATCCGGGAGGACGCCGAAGGGCGCTGCGTGGGCGCGGTCGTCGGTGGGGGTCTGCTCGGCCTGGAGGCGGCCAACGCCCTGCGCAGCCTCGGCCTGGAGACCCACGTCGTCGAGTTCGCCCACCGGCTGATGCCGGTGCAGATCGACGACGGCGGCGGTGCTGCCCTGCGCCGGCGCATCGAGGACCTGGGCGTGGTCGTCCACACGGGTATGGCCACCACCGAGATCCTGCCGGGACCGGACGGCCGGGTGGCCGGGATGCGCTTCGCCGGCGAGGACGACACCGACCTCGACGTCGACCTGGTGGTTTTCTCGGCCGGCATCCGGCCCCGCGACGAGCTGGCCCGCCGTGCCGGCCTGGAGGTGGGCGAGCGGGGTGGAGTGGTGGTCGACGAGGCGTGCCGGACCAGCGACCCCCGCATCTACGCCATCGGTGAGTGCGCCCTCGTCGAGGGCCGGATCTGGGGCCTGGTGGCGCCCGGCTACCACATGGCCCGGGTGGTGGCCGACCGGATCCTGGGCGGTGGCGCCACCTTCGGCGGCGCCGACCTGTCCACCAAGTTGAAGCTCATGGGCATCGACGTGGCCAGTTTCGGCGACGCCTTCGCGGCCACGCCGGGCGCCGAGTCGATCGTGTTCTCGGACCCCGTCGCCAACGTCTACAAGCGACTGGTCGTGTCGGCCGGCGGCACGCAGGTGCTCGGCGGCATCCTCGTGGGCGACGCCGCCATGTACCAGACGCTCGTCCAGATGGTGCGGGGCGACATGCCCACGCCCCGCAACTGCGAAGAGCTGGTGCTGCCGGCCCGGGCGGGCAGCGGCGCGGCCACCGGCATGGGCGTGGAGTCGCTGGCCGACACGGCGATGGTGTGCTCCTGCAACAGCGTGAGCAAGGGCGCCATCTGCGCGGCCGTCGAGGGTGGGGCCACCGACGTCCCCGCCCTCAAGGCGTGCACCACGGCGGGCACGGGGTGCGGGGGATGCGTGCCCCTCGTCACCGACCTGCTCAAGCTCGAGCTGCGGAGGGCCGGCGTGGAGGTGCGCAACAACCTCTGCGAGCACTTCGACTACAGCCGGCAGGAGCTGTTCGACATCGTGCGCGTCCACCGCCTCACGTCGTTCTCCCAGGTACTGGCCGACCATGGCCGGGGGCTGGGCTGCGAGGTCTGCAAGCCGGCGGTGGCGTCGATGTTCGCCTCCCTGGGTGTGGGCGGCTCGATCCTCGACCGCGACCAGGCGCCGCTCCAGGACACCAACGACCACTTCCTCGCCAACCTCCAGCGCGACGGCACATACTCGGTGATTCCCCGCGTGCCGGGCGGCGAGATAACCCCCGAGCAGCTCATCGTCATCGGCCAGGTCGCCCAGGACTACGGGCTGTACTGCAAGATCACCGGCGGCCAGCGCATCGACCTCCTGGGCGCGCGCGTGGAGGACCTGCCCGGGATCTGGGCCCGGTTGATCGACGCCGGCATGGAGTCGGGCCACGCCTACGGCAAGGCCCTGCGCACGGTGAAGTCCTGCGTAGGCTCCACGTGGTGCCGCTATGGCGTGCTCGACTCGACCGGCCTGGCCATCGAGCTGGAGCTGCGCTACCGGGGCCTGCGGGCCCCGCACAAGCTCAAGTCGGCCGTGTCGGGATGCACCCGCGAGTGCGCCGAGGCCCAGAGCAAGGACTTCGGCATCATCGCCACCGAGCAGGGCTGGAACCTCTACGTGTGCGGCAACGGTGGCATGCGCCCCCAGCACGCCCAGCTCCTGGCCGCCGGCCTCGACCACGACTCGTTGATCCGCACCGTCGACCGGTTCCTCATGTACTACATCCGCACCGCCGACCGCCTCGAGCGCACGGCGACGTGGCTCAACAAGCTGGAGGGGGGCCTCGACCACCTCAAGGCCGTGGTGCTCGACGACGTGCTCGGCATCGGCGCCGAGCTCGAGGCGGAGATGGACCGCCACGTGGCCGACTACCGCTGCGAATGGGCCTCCACCATCGGCGACCCCGACAAGCTGCGGCGCTTCCGCACGTTCATCAACTCCGACGAGCCCGACCCCGACGTCGTGTTCGTTCCCGAGCGGGGCCAGCGACGGCCCGCCTTCACCCACGAGAAGCAGGAGGTCCGACTGCCATGACCGCCGTCCTCGACTCCGCCGTCCTCGACGCCGCCACCCTCACCTGGCAGGACGTCTGCGCCTCGGGCGACCTGATCCCCGACCGTGGCGCGTGCGCCCTCGTGGGTGACCAGCAGGTGGCGCTGTTCCGCCTCGGCGCCACCGATGAGCTCTATGCGCTGTCCAACCACGACCCGTTCAGCAGGGCCAACGTCATCTCGCGCGGCATCGTCGGCTCGCGCGGCGACGTGGCCAAGGTCGCCTCGCCCATGTACAAGCAGAGCTTCGACCTGCGCACTGGCGTCTGCCTCGACGACCCCTCCGTCTCCCTGCCGGTCCACCTGGTCCGCGAGCGGGACGGCAGGGTCGAGGTGGCCCTGGCGTGACCGGTCCCGAGCCGCGGTCCGTGGGCGGCGCATCGGTGCGACGTCCCTCGGAGGCGTCGCGCCGGTGACCATCCTCGACGAGCCGGCGACGGCGGGCACCCTCGACTCGCCGGCCCCATTCGCCGAGCGCCTGCGGCGCCTCACCGGCATCGACGAGCGCGGTCCTGGGCTGCTGCCCCTCGACGCCGGCGAGCAGTACCGCTTCAGCTTCGCCATGGGCGCCTGCGTCGGGTGCCACTCGTGCGAGGTCGCGTGCGCCGAGCAGAACGCCACGCCGGTCGACAAGGCGTGGCGTCGGGTCGGCGAGCTGGAGGGCGGTGTCTTCCCGACGACCAGGCGCCTCAACCTGTCCATGGCGTGCAACCACTGCCTGGAGCCGACGTGCCTCTCGGGCTGCCCGACGCAGGCCTACACCAAGCTCCAGAACGGCGTCGTCCGCCACGACGCGGCCGAGTGCATCGGCTGCCAGTACTGCATCTGGAACTGCCCCTACGAGGTGCCGGTGTACGACAAGGCGGCAAAGGTCGTGTCGAAGTGCGACATGTGCCTGCCCCGCCTGTCGCAGGGCGAGAGCCCGGCCTGCGTACTGGCCTGCCCCACGTCCGCCATCACCGTGGAGCCGGTGAACGTGGCCGCCTGGCGGGCCGACTACGCCACGGCCGATGCGCCCGGGCTGCCGCCCGCGTCCATCACCGTGTCCACGACCCGCCTCGTCATCCCGGCGGATCTCCCCGATCTGGTGGCGGCCACCGACCACACGGTGAGTCCGGAGGACGCCCACTGGCCACTGGTCGCCCTCACCCTGCTCACCCAGGTGTCGCTCGGCACGGTGTCCGCCACCGTGCTGGCCGAGGCAGCCGGTGGGGCGGGGCGGGGCGCCCTCACCGGGGGCGCCGTCGGCGCCGCCATGGCGGGTGCCGTGGCCCTCGCCGCATCCCTGCTCCACCTCGGGCGGCCGGCGGTGGCGTTCAAGGCCGTGCGCAACTGGCGCACCTCGTGGCTCAGTCGCGAGGTGGCGCTTCTGTCGGCCTTCTCGGCCGCCTCGCTCGCCTACGCAGCGGTGTGGGAGTGGGGGAACCCCGACGGCCCATGGCGCGTGGCCCGCCCGGCTCTCGGCATCGGTGCGGTGGCCGCCGGCGTGGCCGGCGTGTACGCCAGCGGCCGCCTCTACCTCGTGCCCGCCCGGCCGGTGTGGAACTCCCGGCGCACGCTCGTCGCCTTCTTCGCGACCGCGCTCACCACGGGCCCCCTGCTGGCCGTGCTGTGCCTCGACCGGGCTGCGGTCGATCCGTCGCTGATCGTGGTCCTCATGGCCGCCGCCACGGCCGGCGGGGTCGTGCAGCTCGGCGTCGTGGCCCACCTGCTCACGACCGTGCGGAGCCGGGCCGACCGCCAGCACCAGGGGACGGCCACCCTGCTGGCGGGCCGGTTCCGGTCGCTTCTCGCCGCCCGGGTGACGGCCGTGGTCGTGACCATCGCCCTGCTGGCGTGGACGCTCGGCGTTCCAGTGGCCGGTCCGTCGGCCGGCGGCCGCCTGGCCACCGCCCTCGGGGTGGCCGCCCTCGGCGAGCTGGCCGGTCGCTACCTGTTCTACGTCACCGTGGTGCCCTTCCGGGTCGCCGGCAGCTTCTTCGCCGGCCGATGACCCGCGCCCGCGTCTTTCGAGGCAAGGGTGTGAGCAGGCCGGGCGCGGCGGGCCTCTCCCGCCTGCTGGGCTTGGCCACGAGGTCGGAGGACGGGGCGGACGGGGCGATGGCGGCCAGCCCGTCCGGGCGGGCGTACGTGGCCGACGACACGTTCGGCACCCTCAACCGGACCCGCAAGCCCGACACGTGGGTGCGCACCACGTGTGGGTACTGCGCGGTGGGGTGCGGCATGTACATCGGCGTCAAGGACGGCCGGGCGGTGGCCGTCCAGGGCGATCCCGCCCATCCCGTGAACGCCGGGCGCCTCTGCCCCAAGGGGCTGTGCGAGCACCAGACTCTGGCCGCCGACGGCCGCCTCACCACCCCGCTCCTGCGCCGCTCGCCCGGCGGGTCCCAGGAGGAGGTCTCGTGGGACGAGGCCCTCGGAGCCACCGTCGTCGGGTTCCGCAGGCTGCTGCACGAGCACGGCCCGGATGCGGTGGCCGTCATCAGCACCGGCCAGCTGGTCACCGAGGAGTTCTACGCGCTGGGCAAGCTGTGCCGGGCCGGCCTGGGCCTGCGCCACTACGACGGCAACACCACGCTGTGCATGTCCAGCGCCGTCGCCGGCTACAAGCGCAGCTTCGGCAGCGACGGCCCGCCCGGCGCCTACGAGGACCTCGACCGGGCCGACGTCATCCTCCTCGTCGGCGCCAACGTGGCCGACAACCATCCGCTCCTCGCTCCCCGGGTCCTCGGCAACGCCGGCGCCACCGTGATCGTCGTCGACCCCCGGGTGACCAAGACGGCCATGGTCGCCGACCTCCACCTGGCCGTCCGGCCCCGCAGTGACATCGCCCTGCTCAACGGGATGCTCAAGGTCATCCTCGACGAGGGTCTCGCCGACAACGCCTTCGTCGAGGCCCACACGGAGGGGTTCGCCGAGCTGGCCGCCCACGTGGCCGCCTTCGACCTCGACCGGGTGGCCGCCGAGTGCGGCGTGGCGCCCGAGCAGATCCGGGAGGCGGCGCTCGCCGTCGGCCGGGCCGAGCGGGCCTTCGTGGCCTGGACCATGGGGGTGAACCACTCGGTGCAGGGGACCGAGACCGTCACCCTCCTCAACACCCTGTGCCTGGTCACCGGCAACGTCGGTCGGGCCGGCTCGGCGCCGTTCTCGCTCACGGGCCAGTGCAACGCCATGGGAACGCGGGAGGCGGGCTCGACCGCGTCACTCCCGGGGTACCGGAGCTGGGACGACCCGGCGGCCCGGGCCGAGATGGCCGCCCTGTGGGGCGTGCCCGTCGAGCGCCTGCCGACCGAGCGGGGACGGGCCTACCCCGACATCATCGACGGCGTCCTCGACGGCACCATCAAGGGCATGTGGGTCATAGCCACCAATCCGGTCGTGTCCTTCCCCAACCGGGCCCGCCTGGAGGCGGCACTGCGCCGGCTCGACCTCTTCGTCGTGCAGGACGGCTTCTCCACGCCCACCACCGCCCTCGCCGACATCGTGCTCCCCGCCGCCATCTGGGGCGAAAAGGAGGGCACGTACACCAACGCCGAGCGGCGGGTGTCGCGGGTGCGGAGGGCCGTGGAGCCGCCCGGCCAGGCCAAGGCGGACTTCGACATCTTCCTCGCCCTCGGGCAGGCCCTGGGCGTCGCCGGCGAGATCTATCCCGGCTGGTCGACGCCGGAGGACGCATTCACGGAGTGGGCCCGGGTCTCGGCCGGGCGCCTCTGCGACTACAGCGGCATCACCTACGACCGCATTGACGCGGCCGGCGGCGTGCAGTGGCCGTGCCCGCCCGGGACCGACGACGTCGGGGGGACCCCACGCATCTACACCGACGGCATCTTCCAGACCCCGAGCGGCCGGGCCAGGCTCTGGTGCGTCACGCCCCAGCCGATCACCGACGCCCCGAGCGCCCGGTACCCGTTCCTGCTCAACACCGGCCGCACGGTGGAGCACTGGCACACCCGCACCAAGACCGGACGGGTCGCCGTCCTCGACCACCTGGCCCCGGAGGCCTGGGTGGAGGTCAACCCCGAAGACGCCCAGCGCCTCGGCCTCGGGTCGGGCGACCGCGTCCGCCTGGCGTCGCGCCGTGGCGTGGTCGACGACCTGCTCGTCCGCGTCACCGCCCTCGTCCGGGAAGGCGAGGTGTTCGTGCCCTTCCACTACGACGAGCGCTGCGCCAACCGGCTCACCGTCGACGAGTTCGACCCCATCTCCCGTGAACCCAACTACAAGCAGTCGGCCGTGCGCATCGAGGCCATGTGAGCGGGTCGCCGTCGGTCAAGCAACCGTACAGACGGAGTTCACCCCGGCACGAGGCCCGGAGAAACAAGGTCGTAACACCGCCGCCCCAGGATGGGGGGATGCCGCTGCGCCCGCTCGAGGGCTACACCGTGGGCGTCACCGCCGATCGCCGGTGGGAGGACCAGGCCGAGCTGCTGCGCCGGCGCGGCGCCCGGGTGATGCACGGCCCGAGCATCGCCACTCAGTACCTGGCGTCCGACGAGGCCCTGCGCACCGCCACCGCGTCGGTGGCCGCCGACCCGCCCGACTACCTGGTGGCCACCACCGGCATCGGCATGCGGGCGTGGCTGGAGGCGGCCCAGGCCTGGGGCATGGGCGAGGCGTTGCAGGCCGCACTGAACCCGGCGCGCATCGTGGCACGCGGGCCCAAGTCGGCCGGCGCCGTCCAGGCGGCCGGGCTGGCCGTGTGGCAGTCGTCCCCCAACGAGCGGCTCGACCAGCTGGTCCCCCTCCTGCTGGCCGAGCCGCTCGTCGGGATGCGCGTCGCCGTCCAGGAGGCGGGCGCCGAGGCGGCCGACATCTCGGCCGCCCTCCGGGCCGCCGGCGCCGAGGTCGTCGCCGTCCCCGTGTACCGCTGGCGCATGCCCGACGACACGGGCCCGGCCCTGCGCCTGGTCGACGCCGCCTGCGAGGGCCGGGTGGACGCGGTGACCTTCACCAGTGCGCCCGCCGTCCAGAACCTCTTCGACGTCGCCGCCGGCAACGACCGTGACGAGCACCTACGCCGGGCGTTCAACAATGGCGGCCTGGTGGCCGCCTGCGTCGGTGGCGTGTGTGCAGGGGTCGCCCGCGAGCACGGGATCGACGAGCCGGTGGAGCCGCCGGTGGGACGTCTCGGGCTGATGATCCGCGCCCTCAGCGACCGCTTCGAGGACCGCCGGCGGACGCTCACGCTGGCCGGCACCGAGGTGATCGTGCAGGGGTTCGCCGTGCAGATCGGCGACCGCGTGGTCGAGATGCCCCCCCTGGAGCAGGCCGCCTTCACACTGCTGGCCTACCGCCCGGGCGCCGTGGTATCCCGACCCGTGCTGCTCCACAGGCTGTGGGGGTCGGCGGCCGCCGATCCGCACCTGCTGGAGGCCACGATCACCCGCCTGCGGCGGCGGCTCGGGCCGTGCGGCGCCGCGCTGCGGCCGAGCCCCGGTCGCGGCTACCGCCTCGACGTCTCCGCTCCCGTGGCGGCGGCCTCGCTGCTCGACGGCGCCTGAGAAGCGCGAGGCCGGCCAGGCCGGCCGGGGGAGCAGCCGGGCCCGGCCGGCCTCAGCCGCCCGAACGGGGGATCCGGGCTAGCTGCCCGCCGCGCCTGCCGTGAGCTCCGACAGTCGGGTCTCGATGGCGGCTCGCAGGGTCTTCAACTCCTTGATCTCGTCCGCGCGCGACTTGGTCGCTTCGGCACAGCACTCGCAGCCGCACCCGCACGCCTCGCTGGCGGCGGTGAGCGTCGTCATCGAGCTGCACCCGCAGGAGCAGGCCGTCTCTGTGGTGGTCATGGTGACGTTCCTCCGGAACACGGACACCCGACCAGCGGGCGTCACAACCTCGTGCTCCCAGGATAAAAGGTGGCCCCTGGGGCCAGGTCAAGAGGAAGCAGCCAGCGCCTCGCGAACGGCGGCGCGCGCCTCGTCCACACTCAGCGCGACCAGCTCGGGGAGAGGTGCGTCCATCGACCCGACCAGCAGATCGGCGAGGTAGTACCCAACGCGCCACCGCTTCTCGACCAGACCGGCGCCGAAGAACGTCTCCGCCGTGCCCTCCTCGTCGAGCTCCTCGCGGAAGCGGGCCACCAGCTCGTCGCGATGCTCCCCGCACCACGGCAGCCAGTCCTCGAAGCCCTCGTGGCCGAACCAGAAGTAGTCGTCCTCCGGCCGGTCGGGCACCACTTGGCGAGAGACGCGCGTGGCCAGGCCCTCGGAGAACGCCGTCCACGCTGCGTCGGCGGCGGGCGGGGCGAGGCCGAGCGCGATCCGGTGCCACGCGTGGGCGTCCTCGTGGGCCACCAGCACGCGGCTTCCCTCCTCGGACTGGAACCACTCGAGGCAGTGGAACAGCGCCACGTCGTCGCCCAGCCGGCTCACGAGCACGTTGACCGAATAGGGGCCGACCATGAGGACGTGGAGCGGATCCGGCGTCGGCGCCACACCCAGCGCCTCGCGCACGGCCGGCTCCAGCTCCTCGATGACCCGGTGCAGCACCGGCCCGCCCTCGCTCACCCGCTCCCGGACGATGGTGAGCTCGCGCACCACCGCGGACGTCCCGACGCTCTCCCCCTGCCCGGCGTAGAACGCCTCGAACACCTCGGGGTGAACGCTCTCGTAGACGTCCTTCCACCGGGACTCGCGCACCGTGGGGGAATCGACGAACGTCTTGCGGGCGAACTCCTCGAACGACGGGAGGATGTCGAGGATGCGCGCCACACCCGGATCCTATGGTCGGAGGCTCAGCCCCCGGCCCCGGGGGGCGTATCGGTGTCGAGGTCGAGGGACACCGAGTTGATGCAGTAGCGCTGGCCGCCGGGGCCGGGGCCGTCGTCGAAGACATGGCCCAGGTGGCCACCGCAGCTCCGGCACACGACCTCGGTGCGCACCATCCCGTGGCTGCGGTCCTCGATCAGCTCGACCGCTTCGGCCACCGCCGGCTCGGTGAAGCTCGGCCAGCCGGTGCCCGAGTCGAACTTCGTGTCGGACATGAACAGGGCGGCGCCGCACGCCGCGCACCGGTAGGTGCCGTCGTCCTTTGCATCGACGTACTTTCCGGTGAACGCCCGCTCGGTGCCCTTCTTGCGCAGCACCTGGAACTGCTCGGGCGTCAGGTCCCGGCGCCACTCCTCGTCGGTCTTCGCCATCTCGGGGCTCATCGGCGCTCCTCCGTGGCAGCCGCCCGGGCGGCGGCCGGCCTGCACGCGAGCCTACGGCTGCAGAATGCTCAGGAGGCGGCGGCCACCCGGAGGGGGCGGGGGCGGCGGAAGCGAACCGTGCGGTCGCGGCCCTGCCGCTTGGCCTTGTACAAGGCGGCGTCGGCCGCCGCCACCAAGGCGGAGGCGTCGGAGCCGTCGACGGGAAAGACGGCGGCACCGGCGCTGACGGTGACAGCCACCGGGCCCCGGTTCTCGCCGACGGCGGCGCGGAGGCGTTCGGCCACGCGGACGGCGTCGGCCCCGGTCGAGGAGGGCAGGATCACGGCGAACTCCTCGCCCCCGTACCGCGCCACGATGTCGGTGGCCCGGGCCGCGTCGCCGAGCGCCTGCCCCACCCGCGCCAGGACCTCGTCGCCGGCCTGGTGGCCGTAGGTGTCGTTGACCCGCTTGAAGTGGTCGACGTCGAGCACGATCAGCCCACAGGACTCGCCGCGCCGGGTGGCCCGGGCCAGCTCCCGCCGCAGCGCCGACTCGAACGACCGCCGGTTGGCCACGCCGGTGAGCGCGTCGGTGCTGGCCATGCGCTCGACCTCGGCCTGGAGCGCGGCCGCCCGCAGGGCGAGGGCGGCGTGGGCCGCGAACTGTCCGAGCAGCTCCACGGTGCGGGCTGTCACCCGGGCCCGCCGCCCCCCGGCCCGCTCCACGGCCACGGCGCCGACGGCCCGCCCCTCGATGACCAACGGGGCCACGATCACGTTCGAGGCGCCCGGGAGGGCGGTCGCCAGCAGCCGGTCGCTTCCGTCGTCGAGCCTCCGCACGAGCAGCGGGCGGGCTGCGCCTGCGCCGCCGCCGTCGGCGGCCGGCCTACCGGCGTGCGACCCGGCCGCCGGCCCCGTGGCCGCCGGGGCGGCCCGCCCGTCGCCGGCGAGGACGAAGGCGGTGGCGGTCGACGCAGCGGGCGGGGCGCCGGCGTGGGCAATGGCGGGTCCGATGACGGGGGCGAGGGGCGTCGCGCCGGACGTCGCGCCCGGCGCCGCGCCGTCGCCCGACGCCGTGGCGTGCGTGACCGTGTCGAGCGACGCCGGGTGAAGCGTGGGCGTGTCGAGCAGCACCACGGCCGCCCGCTGGTGGCCGAACGCCCGGGCCACGCCGTCGAGCAGCGCCTGCAGGAGCTCGGCCCGGTCACGCGTGGCCGCCATCCGGCTGCCCATGTCCGCCAGCGCCCGCATCTCCGCCTTCCCCCGCCGCAGCTCCCCTTCGTTGAGGGACGAGAACCACGCCGTCGCCACCGCCACGATCAGCAGGGCCAGGGCACCCAGGACGGCGGACTGCTCGGGGGTCACCCCGGGCCGGGCGCTCACCACGCCCGCTTCGAAGAGCCACGAGAGCACGAACAGGAGCAGGGCGTGCCACAGCGCCGCCTTCAAGCCGTTCCGGAACGACAGGAGCAGCGTCACGGCGATGACGTGCACGAGCACGAGGAACGAAAGGACGCTCTGGGGGCCACCCGTCAGGCCCATCACGACGGCGAGGAAGGCGCCGTCGAACAGGATGAGCCCGCCGACCAGCGCCGCGCTGCGCAGGGCGAAGCGACGGCGGGCCAACTCGAGCGCCGTCGAGGTGACCGCGTAGGTCACGCAGAGGGCGACGACCCCTGCCCCGCGGCCGACCCCGAGCGGCCCGGGCAGCACGAGCGCCGTTACCGCCGCGATGCCCGCGAGCGCGACGCGCAGGACCTGGAGGAGGAGCAGGCGCAGGTGGAGGGGCGCCATGTCGACGCCGCCGTGCACCCTCGTCGCACTCCTCGCAGCGGGCAGGGCGACGCCGCGGAGGCGGTTCACGAGAATCCGAGCAGGTCGTCGTCCCGGCTGATGCCGGCGTGGGAGACGCTCGGGTCGCCCCGGTCGAGCCGGGGCTGGAGGACCAGGAAGGCGAGGATGGCGGCGGCCAGTCCGAGCGGGAACGAGAGCTGGCGGGCCGTCTCCGACGCGGCCTCGCGGAGGCGGAGGGGCAGCGGTCCGGTCGGCCGCTGGTCGGCGGCCGGCCCCCCGGCGCCGTCGCCCGCAGGTCGCGCCGGGTCGTCCTCGGTGGTCGATGCGGCGGACGACGTCCCGACGACCGGACCGGGCTGCTCGCCCGCACCGGCCGCAGGTGCCACATCCCGGACCACCGCGGTGGTGGCCGGCGCAGCGGGCTGCAGCGACTGCGGGGCCGGGGCGGTCGTGCCCGGGGCGGTGAGCAGGGGGACGGTGACGGGCGGCAGGGTGACCGTCGGGACGGTGACCTCCGGCAGCACCGTCACGGGCGGGAGCTCGAGCCCCGGCACGGAGACGGGCGGCAGGGTGACGGGAGACACGGTGAGCAACGGTGGGGCGGTCGTCGACGTGGTCAGCGCGTCGGGGAGCTCGACCGCGGTGGTGGCCGCAGCCGGTCCCCAGCCGGCCACGAGGGCGGCACAGGTGACGGCCGCCAGCCAGAGGCCGGACGCCTTCGCCCACGTCGTACCGAACGCCCGCCTTGCTCGCAACCCGCCGACCCTCCCGATACCTCGGCCACGTACGGCATCGGCACGTCGGAGGGCCGGCTTGAGCTGTTCGACGCGGGCAACTCGCGAGTACAACTGCGGGTGTGGATGCAGATGTGAGCGCGCCGGCGCACGACGGTGCGGGCACGGGACTGACCCGGCTCGTCCATGAGGTGCGAAACGTCGGTGTCGGGGACCGCACAGCGTTCGACGAGGGGACGCTCACGGTGTCGAGGGCCGACGCGGCCGCCGTCCTGGCCGATCCGGCCCTCGCAGAGGTCCGCCTGTCCTGGGTGTCGCCGGGCGATCCGGCGAGGATCGTCAAGGTCCTCGATGCCGTCGAGCCCCGCACGAAGGGTCCCGGGGGCGGCGGGATCTTTCCCGGCTTCGTTGGCCCCGCCCTGCCCCAGGGCCGCGGCACGACCCACGTGCTGCGGGGTGCCTCCGTGGTCACGGCCGGCTTCGTGCCGCGGGCGCAGGAGGCGGTGGTCGACATGTCGGGCCCGGCCGCCCAGCTGTCCCCACTGGGCACCACACACAATCTGGTGGTCGAGTTCACCCCGGCGCCCGACGCGGCGTGGGAGGCAGTGTACGGGGCCCTGCGGAAGGGCTCCCTCGCCCTGGCCGCCCGGTTGGCCGAGACTGCCCTCGACGCCGAGCCGGACGCCGTGGAGGAGCTCCCGGGTCTGCCCGAGGCGAGCGAGCGGGGACTGCCCCGTGTGGCCGCCATCACCAACCTCCAGACGCAGGGCGCGTTCAAGGAGGTCTTCGTGTACGGGCGCAGCTGGGCAGCCGCCCTGCCCACGCTCATCGACCCGAACGACCTCGACGACGGCGCCGTGGTCAGCGGCCAGCTCGGCCACCCCAGCCTCAAGAACCCCACGTGGGTGTTCCAGAACCACCCCGTCGTCGCCGCCCTGCGGGCCCGCAACGGCGTCGATCTCCTCTGCGCCGGCGTGGTCCTGTCTCCCGAGCCCGTCGACGCCGTCAACAAGGAGCTGGTCAGCGCCCATGCGGCGCGGCTGTGCAAGGCGGCCGGGTTCGACGCCGTCATCGTCACCAAGGAGGGCGGCGGCAACGCCGACGCCGACATGGCGCTGAAGATGGACGCTCTCGAGGACCTCGGGATCCCGACGGTCGGGCTCTTCGCCGAGATGGCCGGGACGGAGGGCACCGGCCCGTCCATCGTCGTGCCGCCCACCAAGGCCACGGCCATGGTGAGCACCGGCAACTACGACGAGCGCCTGGCCCTGCCCGCCATGGAGCGGGTGCTGGGCGGCGACCGGGTCGACGTGGCCGGCGCCGCCGCCCTCGACGCCTTCGAGCTCCCCACCGCCGCCGTGTACTGCTCGCTCAGCCCTCTGGGCTGGGGACGCCTCACCTGTCAGGAGCCCCTGTGACCCGGGTCGTCCATTACCTCAACCAGTTCTTCGCCGGCCTCGGTGGAGAGGACACGGCCACCGTGCCGCCGGCGTCCAAGGAGGGCGCCGTCGGCCCCGGTCGCAAGCTGGGCCAGCTCCTCGGCGACGACTTCGAGATCGTGGCCACCGTCTGGTGCGGCGACGACCACGCCGCCGGCGCCGAGGTCATCGACGACCTGATGGCGCTGGTCCGGGCGGCCGAACCCGACGTGGTCGTGACCGGCCCGGCCTTCACGAGCGGCCGCTACGGGCTGGCCTGTGCGCGCGTGGCGGCCGCCGCCGCTGCCGAGGGCATCGCCGTCGTCGCCTGCATGCACGGGGACAACCCCGGCGTCGAGGAGGCCGGCACCGCCCCGGTGATCGCCAGTGGCGAGGTGGCCCGGCAGATGGGCCCGTCGCTCGAGAGCCTGGCGGCCGCCGTCCGCAAGGTGGCGTCCGGCGAGCCGCTCACGGCCGAGGACGGGCGGGTGGGGAGGATCCCCCGCCGCAACGTCACCGTCCACAACACCAGCGCCGAATGGGCCGTCTCGCTGGTGCTGGCCCGACTCGGCGGCGATCGCAAGGCGACCGAGGTCCCGCTCCCCCGCTTCGACCAGGTGACCCCGGCGCCACCTTTGAAGGACCCGTCCAAGGCCCTCGTGGCCCTGGTGACCGAGGGGGCCCTCGTGCCGGATGCCAATCCCGACAGCCTCGAGTCGGCACGGGCCACGCGCTGGCTGCGTTACTCGCTCGACGGCAAGGACGCGCTCGCCCCCGGCGAGTTCCGGTCGGTCCACGGCGGGTTCTCCACGGTGTGGGCCAACGAGGACCCGCACCGCATCGTGCCCCTCGACGTCGCCCGCCAGCTGGAGAACGAAGGGGCCATCGGGAAGTTGCACGGCGAGTACCTCGTCACGGCCGGCAACGGCACGTCGGTGGGCAACGCCCGCCGCTTCGGCGTGGAGTGGGCGGCCGACCTGCGGAGACAGGGGGTGCAGGCCGCCCTGCTCACCGCCACGTGAGGCACAGGAACGCGTTGCGGGTCAACGCTTGCGAAGGAGTTGGAGCGGGCCGGCATCCCCACGGCGCTGCTGTGCAACCTCACCTCGATCGCCGAGCGGGTGGGGGCGCCCCGCATCGTGCCCACCCGCGGCATCCCCTACCCCGCCGGCGACCCGTCGCTCGGGGCCGAGGCGGAGCGGGCGTGGCGGCGCCGGCTCGTCGAGCGGGGTCTGGAGGCGGTGGCCACGGCCGTCCACTCGCCGACCCTGTTCCCGGTGGACGAGGTCGGCGGGGACGGATGACCGGCCACGCCCCCGTTCCGGGTATGCCCGAGACGGAGAGAGGAGACCCGTGACCGACCAGCGACAGGCCGTGGTGTCCGGCGCGATCCAGGTGCTGGCCCACGTGCCCGGCCTGGCCCGCCATGGGTCCAAGCCGGCGCGAGAGCTCCCGAGGCATCCCGACGTCGAGCAGGCGTTCCTCGCCTCGTTGCGGTCGTACGACGACGCCGTCGCCTATGCCCCGCACCAGGCGTACATCGGTGCGACCCATCCGCGCGACATGGGCGAGCGACCCTGGTGGGGGAAGACCGGAACGGCCTCGCGCCTCGGCCCTCGCGGCGAGATCGTCCCCGACGTCGAGTTCCTGGGACTGCTGGCAGCCGTCGACCGCTTCGATCTCGTCGTCCTGGCTCCCGACGCGGCGGACGAGGCGGCCGCCGCGCTGGCCCAACACCCCTTGGCCAAGCACCTCGACCTGGACCGCATCGACAAGGCCAAAGGCGACGCGGCCGCGACGATGCTGCGCCCCGGCAGCCTCCCCCTGCACCTCGGCGACGGCCGGCTGGCGGGTGCGGCGACCGCAGCCCACGAGCAGGACGAGTCCCTCACCGCCATCGTGCTCCTCGACAACCTGGCCTCCAAGGCGACGGCCACCCTGGCCCTGCTGCACCTCCTCCACAACGAGGGCGTCGACCCAGCGTCAGTCGACTTCGTGATCGGCTGCGGGGAGGAGGCGGTGGGCGATCGCTACCAGCGCGGCGGCGGCAACATGGCCAAGGCGGTGGCCGAGGTGGCCGGGCTCTCCGAGGCGTCGGGCATGGACGTGAAGAACTTCTGCGCCGCTCCGGCCCCGGCGCTGGTCACCGCCGCGGCCATGGTGTCGGCCGGGCTGTTCGACCGCATCGCCGTGATCGGCGGCGGGTCGATGGCCAAGCTGGGCATGAAGTTCCAGGGCCACCTCAAGCACCAGATGCCGGTCATGGAGGACGTCCTGGGCGGGGCCGCCGCCCTGGTGCAGGTGGACGACGGGCTGTCCCCGCGGATTCGCCTCGACTCCGTCGGCCGCCACCGGGTGGCAGCCGGTGGTTCCAACCCTGCGATCATGGAGGCGCTGGCCGTCGAGCCCCTGCGGCGCCTCGGGATACCGATGACCGACGTCGACGACTACGCCACCGAGCTGCACAACCCCGAGATCACCGAGCCGCAGGGTTCGGGCGACGTCGCCGCCCGCAACTACAAGACCATCGCCGCCCTCGCCGCCCAGGCGGGCGAGATCGAGCGAGCCGACATCGCCGGGTTCGCCGCCGAGCACGGCATGCCCGGCTTCGCCCCGACCCAGGGTCACCTGGCGTCGTCGCTGTGCTACCTGCCTCACGCCGTCGACCGCCTCACCACGGGCGACGCCGGCCGGGTGCTCCTCCTCGCGAAGGGCAGCCTCTTCCTCGGGCGGATGTCACAGCTGTCGGATGGCATGAGCGTGCTGCTGGAGCGCAATGGAAAAGGAGGCTGACATGGGCACACTCACCGAGGCCACGCGGGAGAACTTCCGGGACCTGGTCGCCGAGGGGACCACCCTCGTCGACGTGTGGGGCCCGGACTGCCAACCGTGCCTGGCCATGATGCCGTTCATCGAGCGCATGGCCGCCGAGCGGTCCGACGAGTTCAAGGTCGTCAAGCTCGAGGCACCCAAGGCACGCCGGCTGTGCATCGAGTTGCGGCTGATGGGCCTACCCGCCTTCGTGTTGTTCCGCGACGGCGAGGAGGTCGGCCGCATCAACGGCGCCGAACTCAACGAGGAGAAGGTTCAGACCTGGTTGGACGACACGCTGGCAACCGCTGCCGGCGTCGGGAAGGAGTGAGGTGGGAGTTCTCGAAGGAAAGATGATCGTGGCGCTCGGCGAGCGGGACGGGGTGTCCGGCCCCGCGATCGCCGCCTGCGTGGAGGCTGCGGGCGGCAAGGTGGTGTTCACGGCCACGGAGTGCTTCGTCTGAACGGCGTCCGGTGCCATGGACCTGCAGAGCCAGGAGGCCATCCTCCGGCTGGCGGAGACCCACGGCCGTGACAACGTCGTCGTGATCCTCGGTGCCCCCGATCCGGAGGCAGCAGAGATCTCGGCGGAGACGGTGCGGCTCGGTGACCCGGCATATGCAGGTGCACTGGCAGGGGTCCAGTTGGGCCTCGGCGTGTTCCACGTGCTCGACGACGATGTGAAGGCGGACATCCCGCCCGAGGTGTGGGACGAGCAGATCGGCGTGATGGCCGACATCCTGGAGGCCGACGCCCTCACGTCGGCGGTGGCCGGCATCCGCGCCCAACCCCTCGACTCCGCTTGACGCTCTGACGCTCCACCGCGCGCTCCAGGCCGCCGTCGGTTTCCGCCACTCCCGAGGCAATAGCACCCCA
>DATAIT010000078.1 GCA_036262515.1 Acidimicrobiales bacterium
CGAGCTATTTCCTCGGGCGACGGTGGCGGCTGCCGGTCGGGTCGGCGTGGTGGGCCTGGACGGCCTTCATCACCGCCGCGCCGGCGGCGCCGATGAACTCGCTGCGGTTGGCGGCGGCCCAGTCCTGCGAGGCGAGGGCACGGCGGGCCGTGCCCTGGAAGCGTGGGAAGACCTCGCGGGCGAGCAGCTCGTAGGAACGGCGGGTGGCCGCCGGCTCGGCCCACTCGTGGGCCATGACGAGGTAGGCGCCGAAGCCCCCCGAACGCTCGGCCAGGCGCTCGATCTGGGCCGCCGCCATGTCGGGCGTGCCGATCACCGCGAAGCCGCTGGCGTTCATGGCGTCGACCAGCTCGCCCGAGTCGTCGGTGGCGGGGGCCAGTTGGAGGGCGGCCACTTCCCGGAAGTAGCGGACCCAGCCTGCCAGCCCGTAGGTGACGTCGGCGCGCGCCTGTGCCTCCGTCTCGGCCAGGTGCATCGGGCCCACGAGGCGCCAGCGGGCACGGTCCATCGTCTGCCCGTACCGGGCGGCTCGCTCCTCCGCCACCTGCCAGTGGCTGCCGAGCGCGTCGAAGCCGCCGAGGCTGGTGGCGCCGATGGACAGGAGACCGGCGCCGAACCGTCCGGCGGTACGGGGACCGGCCGGCGAGATCTGGGCCGCCACCGCCACCTCGAAGCACGGTTGCTGGTGCGGACGCAGCTGAAGTCTGGCGTCCTGGAGCGTGAACCAGTCGGCCCGGCGCGACACCGGCTCGTCGCTGGTGAGCAGGGCCAGGATTGCCTCGAGCGACTCCTCCATCATCTCCCGCTGGCGCTCCGGGGCGATGCCCAGCATGAAGGCATCCGACGGCAGCGCGCCGGGGCCGACGCCGAACTTGACCCGCCCCCGCGTGAGGTGGTCGAGCAGCACCATGCGGTCGGCCAGGAGGAACGGGTGATGGTAGGGGAGCGAGCTGACGCCGGTGCCGAGGGAGATCCGTCTGGTGCGGCCGGCGGCGGCGGCGATGAACACCTCCGGCGATGCGATCAGCTCCCATCCCGCCGAGTGGTGCTCCCCGATCCAGGCCTCGTCGAAGCCCAGGGCGTCGAGCTGCTCGAGCAGCTCGAGGTCGCGGGCGAGGGCGAGCGTCGGGTTCTGTCCTGCGGCGTGGAAGGGAGCGAGGAAGACGCCGAAGCGCAAGGGCCGGTCCATCCCGATGGCCTACCACCGGCGACCGCCGGCCGCCGCGCCCGGCTCTAGCGGGCCGGGCTCCCGCCGAGGGGATGGAGGCGCATGGCGGCGGCGATCTCCTCGTCGGCCACCTCCGTGTAGATCTGGGTGGTGGCCAGGCTGGCGTGGCCCAGGGCCACCTGGAGCTGGCGGAGGCTGAAGGCGCCCTCCCGCAAGCCGAGGGTGGCGAAGGTGTGGCGCAGGGCGTGGACGCGCACGCCGTCGCGGCGGGCCCCGAGGTGGCGGAGGACCCGGTCGACGACGTAGATCACCGTGTCGCGGCTCGCCTCGACCGTGGTGCCGACGACCGCACCGCTGCGGTCACGGATGGGCCGGGCCCTGCTCGAGATTACGACGGTGGTGGCCTCCAGGGCGAGGGCGGCGAGCCGATCGGCCCGGGTCGGCACGTACTCCACGAGGGCCTGCTGGACCACCGGTGGAAGCCCGAGACGGCGCTCCTTGTCCCCCTTGCCCCGCACGATCACCCCGTGCGGCGGATCGCCCTCCACGTCGTCGAGGCGGAGCCGGGCGATCTCGTCCAGGCGCAGGCCGCAGGCCAGGGCCAGCGCCATGATCAAGGCGTCGCGCTCGGGCCATGCCGCCGAGCGCCCGGCTTCGGCCAGCGCCCGCCCGGCGGTGACCTGGTCGATGGCGCGCGGCATGCGCTTGCGCTTCTTGGGCGGCCGCAGCAGGGCAGCGGGGTCGGCGCCCACCCGCTGCGTGCGGTAGCACCAGGCAAAGAACGAGCGCAGGGCGGCCGTGCGGCGGGCCACCGTCGCCGGCGAGCGCTCCGACGGCGAGCGCTCGGGGTGGCGGGCGAAACGAGGATCGGGACGGGTGCGGAACTCGGCCAGCGCCGCATCGAGGTCGTCGAGGGTGATGGCCGTCACGTCCAGGCGCTCGAAGGCGGTGAGCACCTCCGCCTCCCGCTGGGCGTCGTCCGCTCGGTCGAGGGTCGTCCGTGGCCGCAGGAGTCCGGCACCGATGGCGACGTCGGTCATCGTGTCGTCGAGGTCGTAGCGGTAGGCGGCCAGCGTCCGGGCCGAACGGCCCTCGTTGCTGAGGCGCTGGAGGAAGCGCTCCACCGTGACGGCGTAGGGGACGGCGGGGGGAGCCACGGCCTCCAGCGTGATGCACAGGACCGCTCGGCGGGTGCATCCCCCAGCGGCGGACCGGGCTGAGCCGTCGAGACGCCGGAGGATCCCCTGCCGTTCAGCCCTCGAGCGGCTCGGCGCCTCCCAGGCGCCCGATCACCTCGGTACGGGTCACGATGTCGCCGGCGTCTCGCAGGCATGCGGCGAGACGCTCGGGGTCGAGGCCGAACGCACCCGGCGGCAGCACGATCGTCGTGTCGCCGCCCGCCACGACCACACCGTTGTCCACGGTGATCCGCTCGATCCATTCCCAGCGCATCACCTCGTGGCGGTCGCCCGGGCCGAACACGGACACGCCGTGCAGGTCGATCCGCAGCCGTTGCGGGCGCCCGAACGGTCGTGGCCGGTGGACATGCTCGGCGACGCGGCTTCCCACGGGTGCACTGTACCGGCGCGGCCGCCGTCCACCCCTTCGATGACTCCCTGCTAAAGCATGATTATGTAGGGACCAAGCCTACCGGTCTTTCGGAGGACTTCGCGGGCCATCCGCCTCGCCCGCCACTCGTTGGTAGGTTGAGTGAGGCATGAGTCGCCGCATCGAAGTCGAGCTCACGAGCGCAAAGGGCGACGGCACGTGGACGTGGCGCGCCGCGGGCGCCAAGCAACCCAAGGGCGTGGTCGACGCCGCGCTGCTCTACGAGGGCGCACGGGTCGGCGACGTGGTGCGCGCCGAGGCCGACTTCGAGATCGAGGGCATCCTCATCACCGCTGTGCTCCCACCGCGCGAGAAGAAGCGGTCGGAGCCGGAGCGCCTCGAGATCATCGGCCCGCCCCGCGAGCACCAGGGGGTGACCTCGTCGCTCGTTCCGAAGTCCGACCGTCCCCGGATGCCTCGGGGCCGCGACGGCGACCGGGACCGGGGCGGCGACCGGGGCCGCGACGGCGACCGGGGCCGCGACGGTGACCGGGGCTTCGGCGACCGGGGCGGTCGGGCCGGCAGCCCGGGCTTCGGCGACCGTCGCACCGGCGCCTCACGGCCGCGCGACGACGCGGCCGGACGTCCGGGTGCCCGCATGCCCGGCTCCGACGGTCGACCCCGGTCGGACGGCCGCCCCCGACCCGAGGGAACGAGAAGCCGGCCGGAGAGCGGCAGGCCGCGCATCGACGGCACCGGCGAGCACCGCCCCGAGCGCGGAGCCCGTCCCGATGGCGGCGAGCGCGCCGACGGCGGCCACCGTCCGGCCGGGCGTGATCGCCGCAGAGAGGCGCCGCCGTTCGAGGCTGCTCCCAAGCCGAAGCGGTTGGCGCCCGCCAACACCCACCGGTCGGCGGTGCTCGGGACGCTGCTGCCCGAGCAGCGCCCGATCGCCGAGCAGGTCCTGCGGGGCGGCATCCCGGCCGTTCGCCAGGCCGTCGAGGCCCAGAACGCGCGGCTTCGGGAGGCGGGCGAGCCCGAGGTCCAGGCGGACCCTCTGGTCGCCATGGCCGAGCAGCTTCTCCCCCAGCTGAAGGCGGCCGAGTGGCGGGACAGGGCTGAAGCGGCAGCGAAGGTCGTCGACGAGGTGTCGCTGCGCGACCTCCGGTCGGTCGTCGCCGGCGCCGACGCGGCTCGCGACGACGAGGGCCGCATCCTGGCCGGCACCCTCCGCCAGGCACTCGAGCGCCGGGTCGAGGAGCAGCGGACCAAGTGGGTCACCGACATGTCCACGTCGCTCGACGAAGGACGCCTGGTGCGGGCACTGCGTCTGTCGGCTCACCCGCCTGACCCTTCCACCCGCTTCCCGGCCGAGTTGGCCGTCCGCCTCAGCGAGGCGGCGGGGGCGGCGATGACGTCCGAGGTCACGGCGGACCGGTGGACCACCCTGCTGGAGGCGGTGGCGGATTCACCCGTGCGGCGCACCGTGCGACCGGTGGCGCTCCCCGCCGAACCGGGAGAGTCGCTGCTGCAGGCGGCCCGCCAGGCCTCCGGGCGTGTGCCGGCGCTGGCCGCCCTTCTCGGCATCACGATGCCGCCGCCACCCGGACCGCCTCGCGCCGCCCGCCCGGGCAACCGCCCACCGCGCGGCGCGGGTGCGGCGGCGCGCCGGCGTCCACCGCCCCCTCCCCGGCCGCCGGCCGTGCACGACTCGCCGTCGCCGGTGCCGTCGGCCGAGTCGGCATCTGTGTCGGCTCCCGCCGTCGTCGAGGGCGAGCCGGGGCCGGCGCAGCCGCCCGACCCGGCGCCTGCCGCCGCCAGCGTGCCTGTGGAGGCGGAACCGATTGCGGCTCCTGCCGTCGAGACCGAGTCGCAGCCGGCGTCGGTGCCCGACCCGGCGCCTGACGCGCCCGCCACCGCCGGTGCGCCGGTCGATGCGGAACCGACAGCGAGTGGTCCTGCCCTCGAGACCACTGCCCCGGCGTCACCGGCTCCTTCCGCCCCGGCGGCGGATGCTCCGCCGCCTGCGCCCGAGCCGGCGGCGGCCGACACCCCAGCCCCGCCGGAGCCCGTGTCTGCGCCCGAGCCGGCGGCGGCCGACAGCCCAGCCCCGCCGGAGCCCGTGTCTGCGCCCGAGCCGCAGCCGGTGGCGTCTGCCGACGAGGCGGCGCCCTCCCCCGCCGCGCCGGCGGCCGTGGAGCCTCCGCCGGAGGCGCCTCCGGCGGACCCCTGGACGATGCCGGCGCCGGGTCCCGTCAGCGACTCCCCCTGAGCCCGCCCGGCGCGGGGCCGGGCGGCGTCAGGTGATCAGGTCGAGGATGCCGTGCTCGTGCAGGAACTCGGCCAGCCCGTCCACCAGCCGCAGGTCGGCCACACCGGCCAGCGGGACCCATGCCGCCTCGGCGGCATCGGACCCGGCCACCGGATCGGCCGGATCGAGGACGCGGACGCGGAAGTCGAGGATGACGAAGTGGTGGTCGTCGCCGATCCGCTCCACCCACCCGATGAGCTCGTCGCACATGCCCTCCAGGCCGGTCTCCTCGGCGACTTCCCGGAGCACCGCCTCGGCCAGCGTCTCCCCCCGCTCCACCCGACCCCCGGGGACCGACCACTCGCCCGCCGCCGGTCCGTGGCCACGGCGCACCAGCAGCAGGCGCTCGGCGTCGATCGCCACGGCGCCCACGCACACCTCGGGGCGGGCTTCTGTCGTGGGGACCAACGGCAGAGTCACGGGCGTCGCCTCATCCCTCCATACGGTGGTGCATGACCAGCAACCGGGCGGTGAAGCCGGATTCCTCGAAGAAGTTCTTGGTCTCGCGGGCGCCGGGCAGCGCCGTGGAATCGACACCCATGCATCGGCGGTGGCGGAACCAGTCGAGCAGCTGGTCCATCATCGCCTCGCCGACCCCGACGGCACGGGCGTCCGGCTCGACGAACAACTCGGGGATGATGCCGAGGATCGTCCCGTCCCGGAGCACCTCGGTCCGGCCGGTGGCGTAGCCGAGCACCACCTCGTCATAGCAGCCGACCACGACGATCACGTCGGGATCGGCGACGTCGGCCCGCAGGCTGACGTCGACCGGCTCGGCCCGGGCCTCGCGCGCCACGAAGACCGGCCCGCCGCGCTCGCGCGCCTCGAGCTCGGCCAGCGCCATGCGGCACAAGCTCGCCAGCCGGGCCACGTCGGCCTCGGCGGCCGGCCGGGCCGCGTCCATGGCTCCCGGAAGCCTCAGGAGCCGGTCTGGATCTGGGCGATCCTGCTCAGGATCGTCTTGCGCCCGCGGGTGGCGGATTCGTACAGGCGAACGGCCTCCAGCTCTTCGTCCGACAGACCGTCGAGGCGCTGTACCACGTGGGGCGCCGATAGGGAGTCGTATCCGGGGATGGCCAGGGCATCGGCCGGCGGGCGCAGCGGCGGCTCGGCTGCCGAGGACCCCTCGTCTGCGGGCGCGGGCCCGGCCGCCGCCGGCGTGGCCGCGTCGGGCGGCGCCCCCGCGTCGGCCTCGGCAGTCGACGGCGGGTCCGGTGCCTCGCCGGCGGCCTGCGACGCGCGCCGAGGGTCAGGCACCAGTCCGAGGTCGGCCAACCGCTCGGTGGCCTGGCGGACGAGCTTGCCCGCCTCCCGGTGGCCCATGTCGACCGCCATCTTCCCGACGAAGCGTGCGCCCGTCGCCTCCTGGCGGCCCTTGGCGATGAGACGGGGCAACTCGTCGCGGGCGGTGACGAGGACGCCGAGGGGCGCGTGGATCAACAGGTCGACGGCCCGGGCGACGGGCGACTTGGGGTCGGGCTCCGGTCCCGTCATACGCAGTCCCGGCACAGTTGACGGTCGCCGTCGGCCAACTGGCTCGGATGCTTCACGAGGAAGCACGACTGGCAGACGAACTCGTCCGGCTGCTTGGGGAGCACCTTGGTGGTGGTCTCGACCCTGTCCTCCTGGTCCGACGCCTCCTCGGTGTCCTCGTCGTCGGCGACGACCAGCTTCTCCTTCAGGATGACGTCGAGGCTGGCCTCCACGTCGTCCTCGTCGGCCTCGTCGTCGTCGTCGTCGTCCTCGTCGTCGTCAGATGAGGTGGTCGTGACCGGAGCCGGAGGGACGACCACGTCGTCGATCTCCGGGATGTCGACCTCGTCGACGGCGACGTCGAGGCCGTCGTCGAGCAGGTCGTCCTCGGGCATGTCCTCGAGGTCCGCCTCTTCGAGGTCGTCCGGTCCATCCACATCTTCGTCGAGAAGTTCTTCGTCGACGTTGTCTTCAGCCATGACGTCCCCTGCGCAGCGGTTGCGGGCGGAACGATACACCGGACCCGCCACCTGTCCGGAGGACGGGCTGGAGGTCCCAGGAAGCCGTTGGTGCCGTCCTGTGGCTCGACCGATGCGCAATCGCGTCGATGAGTTATCGGGACGTTCTCTACTTGGCTTCCTGGTACCCCCGCATACCCGATGACCACCCCCTCCGCTTCCCCGAGAGGAATCAGAGGCCCACGACCTTGGCGTCTGGGGCGTCTAGGGACGGCGCACAGTCTCGCGCTTCGGCGTGACCCGTCAAGAGCGGCGTGACCTGGGGTTTCTCGCGTCGTCGCAGGTCAGAAGGGTCCCTGCGGCCAAATTTTTGTGCTCAGAATTTCTGGCGAAGGGCCAGCACGTTGGCGACGTAGTGCCGGGTCTCGGGCAGGGCTCCCTGCCGGCGGACCGAGGCCAGGCCCTGGTAGTACGACGACAACGCCAGGACGGCGTCACCGCCGTTCTGGTGGAGCAGGTAGGCCAGGAAGCGCGCCGACATCCGGATGTTGTGCTCCGGCTTCTTCGGGTCGAGCTTGGCCCGCAGGAGCAGGCCGTTCACGAAGGCGACGGTGTCCGGCATGAGCTGGCCGATCCCGACGGCCCTGGTCGACGACACCTTCTCGTTCTGCCAGCCCGACTCGAGCCACGTCATGGCCTTGAACAGGTCGGCCGGGATGCCGAACTCGGCGGCGGCCGCGTCGAACGCCGGCAGGAGGGCCAGGCGCTGGGGTTGCGCCCGCAGCCGCTCCGGCAGCGCGGCGGAAACCTTGACCGTCGCCGGGGCGGCGCCCTTGGGCATGGTGGGGGCGCCACCGTCGGGAATCAGGAGGCGTGTGCCGGCCCGGACCCGGTGGATGTCGGTGATCCCGTTGGCGGCGGCCAGGCTGGCCACGCTGACGCCGAGCGACCGGGCGACGGCGGACAGGGTGTCGCCCTCCACGACCGTGCGCGTCCCGGGCGGGTCGGTGCGGCGCCCGGAGGCCCCGGCGGTCTGGTCGCCCATGGCGACGCCGAGGACGGCCACGAGGGCGACTGCGCCGTACAGCTTCCGGCTCAGCACCACGCGTGCAGTGTCGGGTAGGGGTTCACGGACGGTCCGCCTCCAGGTTTCAGCTCGAAGTGCAGGTGGGGCGTGGTGCCCTTGGCATTGCCGGTGCTGCCCACGGTCCCGAGGACGGTGCCCCGCTCCACCCGTCCGATGGGTCCGAGCGTGTCGAGGTGGGCGCCGTAGTAGGTGTTGCCGTCGTCGCCGTCGAGGTAGTAGCCGTTGCCGGCGATCGCCCCCGTGCTGTGGCGCACGGTGCCCCCGACGTTGGCCACCACGGGCGTCCCGCGGGCTGCGAAGACGTCGACACCGAGGTGGCGGCGCCCTCCTTCCCGTGGCTGGCCCCAGCTGTCGGTGAACTGGTGAGGCCCCTGCACCGGGCACAGCCACGGGGGTCCGGGCACCTGCAGGTCGACTCCCTCCCGGATGAGGTTGGGGTTCTTCAGGTGGTTGGCCTCGACCAGCTGGGTGACGGTGGTGTCGTAGCGGCGGGCGATGGTGGCCAGGTTCTGCCCGGCCGTCACGTGATGGGTGCGGGCGCCGCCTGCGACCACGATCGGCGACGGGAGCGGCGGCAGTGGGGTGGGCGCCACCGGGGCCGGCTCCCCCACCCGAGGGATGGTGAGCACCTGCCCGGCCAGGACCCGGTCGAGGTTCGTGATGTCGTTGGCCCGGGCCAGGGCGTCGACGGGAACGCCGGCGCGCCTGGCGACTCGGATGAGGGTGTCACCCGTGCGCACCTTGTACGTCCCGGCCGCCGGCGCGGCGGCGGCCTGCGCGGACCCGGCGAGGGCCAGCGCCACCAGCCCCGCCACGGCCTGCATTCGTCGCACGCGCCTCTCCTCCGCCCAACCAACAAGACGCTACTCCTTCACCATGGGCCACATCAACCCCAATGTCAACATTGACCACAGGCGGACGATCGGTGCCCGCCGGCCGTTGCCGCCGCCGCGGGCGACGGAGCGGCCCCGCCGTCGTCCGGTAACGTCCCGGGCACCGTGGCTGACCGGCGCGCCGAAGGCGATTGGCGGGCGTCGTGGGCCGAGATCGACCTCGACGCCGTACGGCACAACGTCCGGATCCTGGTGGAGCGGTGCGCGCCGGCGAGCGTGTGCGCCGTGGTGAAGGCGGACGCCTACGGCCACGGCGCGCCGGCGGTGGCCGCCGCCGCCCTCGACGCCGGGGCGGCGTGGCTGGCCGTGGCCCTGGTGGAGGAGGGCGTCGTCCTGCGCGATGCCGGCGTCCAGGCGCCGGTCCTGCTGCTGGCCGAGCCTCCTCCGGCCGCCATGGGAGCGGTGCGGGCCGCCCGCCTCGTTCCCACGCTGTACACCCGCACCGGCGTGGCCGCCGCTGCTGCATCGGCTGCGCCGGGTGATCCCCCGCTGGAGGTCCACGTGAAGGTCGACACGGGCATGCACCGCGTGGGGGCCGATCCGGCCGACGTGGTCGCGCTGGCCCGGGCCGTCGAGGATGCACCTCCGCTGCGCCTCGGCGGCACGTGGACCCACCTGGCCGTGGCCGACGAGCCGGGGCAGGCGGCGTACACGGCTGCCCAGCTGCGCCGGTTCGACGAGGTGCGGGCCGAGCTGTCGGCGGCGGGCATCGACCCCGGCACCGTGCACGCGGCCAACTCGGCGGCAGCGCTCAGCGAGCCGGCGTCGCGGTACGACCTGGTGCGGTGCGGGATCGCCGTGTACGGCTACTCCCCGGTCCCCGTGCCGGGAGGGTGGCCCCTCCTCCGCCCGGTCCTGTCGCTGCGCTCGAAAGTGAGCCTCACCAGGGCCCTGCCGGCCGGCGAACGGATCTCGTACGGGCTGCGATACGGCTTGACCAGCGACGCCGTCGTGGCCACCGTCCCCCTCGGCTACGCCGACGGCGTCCCCCGCCGGCTGTCGGCCGCCGGCGGCCAGGTCCTCGTCGGCGGGCGCCGCATCCCGATGGCGGGAACCGTCACCATGGACCAGCTCATGGTCGACTGCGGTCCCGGGGCTGCGGTCGCCGCTGGGGACGACGTCGTGCTCCTCGGCCGCCAGGGCGACGAGGAGATCTGGGCCGACGACTGGGCCAGGCGCCTCGACACGATCCCGTACGAGATCGTGTGCGGCATCGGCAAGCGGGTGCCGCGGATCGTCCGCAACGGCCCCGGGGACGCCTGAGGCGTCGCCGGCCCGACGGCTGTCAGGGACGGGACGATCGGCGGGCCTCGGCGCGCCGCTCCGCTTCGAGGCGCTCGAGGTCGTAGGTGCCGTGGTCCACGAACGTCATCATCTGGGCGACCACCCGGTGCCCGGCCTCCTCGGCGATGAGGCGATGCATCTCCTGGCACACGCGGCGGTACTCGGGATGGCCCTGGGGGCTCGTGCGCAGCTCCAGCATGTGCATGGCCGCCCTGGCGTTGAGCTGCATGGCGTAGCGCACCTTGTAGGCCAGGGCCACGGCGTAGCCGGCCTGGGCGGGGAAAGGGCCGTTCAGGTCGCCGTAGAGCTCCGCCGAGCGCTCCATCGCCTCGTCGAACGCCGCCTGCCGGCCCGCCTCGTCGATCGCCTCCGGGCGGACGAACCCGTGATGGGGAGTGAGGGCCTGCCACTCGATGGTGAGCATCCGGTGCCGTTGGAGGTCCCTGAAGGCCCCGTAGTCCGAGACGACGTCGAAGCGGTACCCGATGCGCTCGAGCGCCCGCCCCGGACGCTGACGGCGGTTGGAGCGTTCCCCGGCGTACGCCCGGGCGATGGCCAGCTTGTCCTCCGTCCCGAGGGTGCGCACCCGCGCCAGGATCTGGTCGTCCGGCAGATCCGCGTAGGGGTAGAGCATCGCCGCGACCAGCTTGTCCTCGGCATCGGGGTCGAAGTCGGCCAGCGTGACGGCCGGCCGGGGCTCGGGTCGGTCGTCGGCGAACAACCGGTCGGCGACGTCCTGCATCGCCTCGCTGTTGGTCCGCAGGTAGGCCGACCACGCACCGCCCCGCTCCGGCATGTCGACCCGCTTCAGGAACGAGGGGATCACCTTGCGGAGCTCCTCGAGCATCATCCCGGCGTAGGCGCGGGCCTCCGGCAGGGCCGACGCCCGCATGCGCAGCAGGAGCATCTCGTACGCCTGGCCGGTGCCGTAGATGCCCACGTTGGACACGGCGGCGGCAGGCAGGAGGCCCCGGAGGGCGTCGAACGCCTTGGCCCGGATGGATTGGCGGTACACGAAGTCCGAATCGGCGGAATGCTTCGGGTACCGGCCGGCGAACCACTCCTGCATCTGCGGGACCAGCTCCGCGTAGGTGTCGAACATGCGGTCCATGGCGCCGACGTAGCGGGCTCCGAGAGGCGAGTCGACGACCTCGGGGTCGCGGACATAGCGGTAGCGGCCGTTGTCCCGCACGTCGTAGGCGACGTACCGGGTCGACTGCTCGAGATAGGCCATGAGGCGACCCCGCTCGAGGATCTTGGTGAGCAGGTTGGACGCCTGCTCGCAGGCCAGGTGCACGCCGCCGAGCTGGGCCACGGAGTCGTCCCCGTACTCGAGGAACACCCGGTCGTACAGCTGCTCGGCGCGGGCCACGCCCATGGTGGCGTCGATGGTGAGGTCGCCGGCCATGTCGAGGTCGACGACGAACTCGTCGAGGAACAGCCGGCGCAGGCTCTTGGCCGATCGCGAGTAACGGGCGAAGAGCGCGCCCTTCACGACCTCGGGAAGGTTCACGAGTGCGAACACGGGCCGGTCGAGGTTGGTGAAGTAGCGGCGCAGGACCGCCTGCTCTTCCTCGGTGAACGTCTCCGGCGGGAGGAGGGCCATGGGGAGGGCCAGCGTACGGCCCGTCCCCTGGCTGCATGCGGACCGCGCTGCGCGCGCTAGATCACCACCGTGAGCGCGTCCGGTTCGACGCGTACGGACAGGCTGCGACCCCGCCCGACGACGACGCCGTCGGCGCGGACGCCCACGGCGCCGGGCAGCTCGACCTGCACGGCGGGGCCCCGCCGCTCCTTGATGCGGGGGTGCGGCAGGTGGGTTCCGTGGTGGAGCCGGGCCCGCACCTTGGGCAGGTCCGACAGCGACAGGGCGCACTCGTACGTGTCGAGCTTGGCGTCGCCGGGATGGGCCCGGGGCCCGAGGTTCCACGTTCCGAGCCACTGGGCGTTCATGGCCACGAAGCTGTGCCGCCACAGCCGGTCGCGGGCGACGAGGTGGGCGACGAACAGGACCACGCGGCCGTCCACCAGCGCCTCGCCCAGGTCGACCGGAAACGTCACTGCGTCCTCGGAACGCAGGCGGGCCTCGTCGCCGGTGCCCCCGAGCGTCCGGCACAGATCGCCCCCGAGCAGGCCGAGGGGCGGGAAGGGCCGTCCCGAGCGGCGCGCCTCCTCCAGCACCGCCCGCGCCTCGGCGTCGGTGCGGACCACGACGCCATCGCCCGCCAGCGCGCCGGGCGCCCCCCACGCCTTCCCCCGCTCGATGGTCATCGCCCCACCGCACCCGGCGCCACGTCCGGCGCGGGTGCGGCCGCCGCCGGGCCCGTGCCCACCACCGAGGAGGCGGCCACCACACCCCGGAACAGCTGCTCGGCCGCGGCGCGGGCGGCGGACGCGGTCGACGGGGTGGGCGAGGCGTCGCCCAGCTGGCGCAGCAGGTCGATGAGCTGCTTGACGTTGCGGACGAAGTCGCCGCCGGACATGTCGTCGTCGGCCATCACCTCCTCGAGGGCGTCGCCGGACGCCCACGCCGACGCCGCGTCGACGAAGCCGGGGTCGGGCTCGCGGGTGAGCGGGAGGCCGGCGTCCTTTTCCGCCCCTTGCAGCTCCTTGGCCAGCTCCTCCACGGCGTGCCAGCGACGCCGCACCTCGCCGTTGGGGAACCGGGGCGAGGATTGTGGGCCCGGGCGGCGGTGCTCGTAGGTGAACACCGACGCCAACCCGGCCACTGACGGGGCGTCGAGGTCGTCGAACAGGCCCGCCCCGACCGCCTCGGCGACCAGCAGGTCGCACTCGTGGTACAGCCGGGTCAGGCGCCGCCCGGCGTCGGTGAGCGACCAGCCGTCCACGTACCCCCACGCCTCCAGCACCCGCAGGACGCGGTCGAACTGGCGGGCCAGGCTCTCGGTACGGCCCTGGATGCGCCGCTCCAGCCAGGCGCCGTCGCGCTCCAGCCGCTCGACCCGCTCCGCCGCCCGCAGGTGGCCCCGGGCGTCCGGGCAGGCGGCCACCGGGTGCCGGTGCGGCGACGGGCGCTCGGCCCGGTCGCCGTGCTCCTCGCCACCGCTGAGCCGGGCCTTGGCCAGCGCCTGGGCCACCGACCGCTGGAACGTCCGGCTGGCTGGGGCGTACGGCACCGGGAGCTCCACGCGCGCCCGGGGGCGGGGTGGAGAGCGGAAGTCGCGCGGGGACAGGCTCACCCGGCGACGGTCGGGGGTGAGAGCGGTGACCCGCACGTCGGCCCCCCGCCGCTGCGACGTGGCCAGCACCGCCACCCGCCCGGCCGACTTCCCGCCGGGCACGACCAGCACGTCCCCCGGGCGCACCCGGGCCAGCGCCTCGGCGACGGCCCCGTCCGGCGACGGCGGAGGCTTGCGCTGCAGGCTCCGGTACTCGGCCACGTCGCCCAGGTGGCAGGCGGCCCGCTCCCTGGCCTCGACCAGGGCCTGTCGGTTCCGTTCCAGCTGGGCCTCCAGGCGGACCACGTCGGCGTCGGCCCGGTACTGGGCGAAGCTGAGGTTCAGCAGGTGGTGGGCGACGTCGGCCGGGTACCGGCGCACCAGGTTGGCCGCCATGTTGTAGGTGGGCCGGAACGACGAGGACAAGGCGTAGGTGCGGGTCGACGCCAGCCCCGCCACCTGGTCGAAGGGCACGAACGGCGACCACAGCACCACGGCGTAGCCGACCTCGTCGATGCCCCGGCGCCCGGCCCGGCCGGTGAACTGGGTGTACTCCCCCGGCGTGAGCGGCTCGTGACGCTCGCCGGTGAACTTGGTGAGCTTCTCGATGACGACCGAGCGGGCCGGCATGTTGATGCCCAGCGACAGCGTCTCGGTGGCGAACACGACCTTCACCAGGGCGGTCGAGAAGCAGGCCTCCACCGCCTCCTTGAACGGTGGCACGAGCCCGGCGTGGTGGGCGGCCAGCCCGCTCTCCATGCCGGCCAGCCACGAGTCGTACCCGAGCACGTCCAGGTCGGCGTCGGACAACGACGCCACCTTGGCCTCGGCGATGGCACGGATGGCGGCGCGGTCGTCGGGCGTGGTCAGGCGCAGGCCGTCGTCGAGGCACTGGCGTACGGCGTCGTCACAGGCGGCCCGGCTGAAGATGAAGAAGATGGCGGGCAGCATGTCCTCGTCGAAGAGGCGCTCCACCGTCTCGGCCCGCCGCGGGGTCGAAAAGCGCCCCCGCCGGGCCCGGCTGCGGGTGTCCGGTCCCCGCAGGGCCCGGTTGTCCAGGTTGGCGGCCTCGGGGTTCGGGCTCCCGTCCACGAAGGTGGGCAGCAGGTGGAGGCGCTCGGAGAAGCGGTCGCCCACCAGGTAGAGGTGTTGGAGCTCGACGGGCCGGCGCTCCTCGATCACCGCCGTGGTGGCGCCGCGCACCGTGCCGACCCAGTCTGCGAACTCCTCGGCGTTCGACACTGTCGCCGACAGGCAGACGAGGTCGACCTCGGGAGGCGTGTGGACGATGACCTCCTCCCACACCGCGCCGCGGTAGGGGTTCTGGAGGTAGTGGACCTCGTCGAGCACCACGTAGCGGAGGCCGTGGAGGGCGGCGGAGCCGGCGTAGATCATGTTGCGCAGCACCTCGGTCGTCATCACCACGACGGGTGCGTCGCCGTTGATGGCGTTGTCACCGGTGAGCAACCCGACGCCGTCCGGCCCGTGGGCGCGCACGAGGTCGCCGTACTTCTGGTTGGAGAGGGCTTTGAGGGGTGTGGTGTAGAAGGCCTTCCTGCCCTCGGCCAGCGCCTTGGCGATGGCGTACTCGGCCACCACCGTCTTGCCCGATCCGGTGGGCGCCGCCACCAGCACGGACCGCCCGGCGTCGAGGGCGTCTATGGCATGGAGCTGGAACGGGTCGGGGGTGAACCCGAGACCTTCCAGGAAGCGGTCCCTCGTCCCGCTCACCTCCGGGGCCCTACTTGTGCAACAGCTTGCCGATGACGATCGAGGCCTCGTAGAAGATGTACATCGGGATGGCCATGGCGAACAGCGAGTAGGGATCCTGGCTCGGCGTGATGACGGCGGCGATGATGAAGATCACGACGATCGCCTGCCGCCGCCACGTCGACAGCCGGCGGCTGGAGAGCACGCCGGCCAGCTGCAAGAACACGAGGAGCACCGGGAACAGGAAGGCCACACCGAACGCCAGCGCCACGAGGATGACCAGGCGCAGGTACTTCGAGGGGCTCAGGATCGCCTCGAGGTCGTCGCCGCCTACCGCCAGCAGGAAGTCGAGGGCCTTCGGGAAGGTGAGACGGGCCATGAGCGCGCCCAGGCAGAACAGGACCACCGACGAGGTCACGAACGGCACGGCGTAGCGCTTTTCGTTGGGGTTCAGGCCCGGCGTGATGAACCGCCAGAACTGGAAGAGCACGACCGGCGACGAGAGCAGGAACCCGGCCCACGTGGCGACCTTGAGCCGGGTCGCGAAGCCCTCGAGCGGGTCGGTGATGAACAGGGTGCACTTGCGACCCGCCGGCAGCGTGTCGCAATAAGGCTTGATGAGGAATGCCAGGATCTGGTCGTAGAACACGAAGGCCAGGATGGCGCCGACGCCGATCGCCACCGCCGACACCACCAGCCGGCGCCGGAGCTCCGAGAGGTGCTCGACGAGCGACATCCGATCGGGTGAGCGCGCTGGCTCCCGACGCTTCTTCACCAGGCTCGCGATGGTGGCGCCTTGCCGTGCTCGGAACCGGGCTCAGGCCGACGGCGGCGGGTCGGGTTCCCGGACCACCGCGACCTCGGAGTGCTCGGGGGACGAGGGCGGCGCGTGCGTCGAGGCCCCGTCCGGAGCCGGCGAGGACGCGGGAGTCGGATAGGTGGGCGCCTCGGCGAAGGCGTCGCGCACCTCGGCCTGCATCCCGGAGGTCACCCGACGCACCTCGGCCAGAGCCTTGCCGAGCGATCGGGCCGCGTCAGGCAGGCGGTTCGGGCCCAGGACGATCAGGGCCACCACGAGGACGACGAGGATCTCGGCCGGACCGATGCTGCCCACGGAAGGAGTCTAAGCCCGCAGAGGAACCCGGCAGGCGCCGGGTCAGGCGCCCAGCTCGGCGATGCCGGCGCTGAGCCGGCGGGCGCCGACGGAGATCTCGCGCACCATCGGGCGCAGCGTGCCCACCCGGACGAGGGCGACCCGCAGCTGGCCCGCCTCGTCGGCCACCTCCCCGAACATCCGCACGACCGCCACCAGGGTGACGGCGGTGAGGACGAGCGGGAGCAGGAGGACGACCATCGGCGTCACGCCAGGTCCTGGGGACCGGCGTTCTCCAGCCAGCGGGCGGTGCCGGCGGACAGCAGGGTGTCCAGATCGGCGCCGCTGTTCAGCTGGAAGTGGAACTCGAGGAGGTCGTCGTAGCTGATGGGCGCACCAGCCTTGTGCTCGTCCAGCTCGGCCGGCATGTGCCACACCGAGAGCGAGATCCCCGACGCCAGCAGGACGTCGACCACACGGGCCTCCGCCGGCTTGGCCACCGCCACCCGGCACGACGGGCACTGGAAGGCGTAGGAGCTCTCGTACGTGGTCGAGCACAGCAGCACGCGGACGTCGTGGGTGGTCAGCTCGACGTCACCACACGTGGGGCAACTGGCCCGAATCATCGCCATGCTCTCCTCCCTCCGATTCCGTCGTTGTCTCATCGGCCTGGGACTTCCATCGGCGCGGACCTCGCTCTGACTTAAGAATTCCGTTCGACTCTTCCCAGGGGGAGGGGGGACTAGTCCTCCCCTCCGCGCATTCAAGCGAGCGCCCGTTTGCGTCGATAGGACCCGCAGTGGATCGGTCGCACGCCCTCCTGCAGTCGATGCTCAGCGGGGTCGCAGCCGGTGCCGATCCGGACCACCTGCTGCGCGAGGCGCTGGCCGGTGCCCTGGCCGCATCGGGGGGGACCGACGGCGGCGTCGTCCGCCTGGCCGGCGGCGAGTGCATTCCTGCCGCAGCCGCTGGTCGCCTCAGCCCCACAGCCCTCGAAACCGCCAAGGCGGCCGTGGCGGCGGCGCGGCTGGTCCGGCGCCGGGACGCCGAGACGGGGCTCACCACCGCGGCGGAGCCGCTCCGGGCAGGGCCGTCGGTCATCGGCGCCTTGATCGTGACCGGCCCCCTCGACCACCTGGACACCTCCGTCCTCCCGCTGTTCGCCGCCGCCGCCGCCATCGTCATGAAGCGTCACGCCCCTTCCACGCCCGAGGCCCTCCCCGAGCTCCTGGCGTCCCTGGCCGTGATTGCCCGCGATCTCGACGGATCGGCCATGGCGGCGCGGATCCTGGATGCCGTCCGCGACCTGTTCGGCGTCGACTCGTCGTTGTGCGCCCTGTCGTCGGACGGGGCCGTGCGCGTCGCCGGCTTCCGCGGCATCGACGCCGGGCGGGTGGCGCAGGCGTCGAGGATGCCGGGATTCCGATCCCTGGTCACGGGCAACGAGGTTCGCATCGACGGCGCCGACGATCCGGTCGTCGCATGCCTGGCCGGCGTCGATGAGGTCGCCGTGGGGCTGCCCATGGTCGCCGGCGGCCGGATCCTCGGCCGTCTCGTGCTTCTGCTCCCGGCACCGCCGGCTCCTTCCGGTCTCGCCGTGCTCGAGCGCTTCGCCAGCCAGGTGGCGGTGTGCCTGCTCGCCGCCCACCTGCACCGCACGCTCGGTGACCAGGAGCACCGCCTCTCGTCGGTGACGCACTCCGTCGGCCAGCCGGTCGTCATGGTCGACGAGAGCGGTCGCCTGGTGGAGGTCAACGGCGCCGCCGCACACGCCTTCCGCCTGGCCGGGAACTTCGAGCGGGGCCAGTCGGTCATCGGGCGACTGGGGCACCCGGCGGTGGAGAGGATGCTGACGTCGGGCCACGAGGGCACCGCCGAGGTGGTCGTCGGCTCCGGCGAGGACCGGGTCTACCGGGCCACCGTGCGGCGTGTCCGAGGGGCGGACGGTCGCGTCACGGGGCGGGTCCTGGTGCTCGACGACGTCACCACGGCGCGCCAGACCGACGCCCTGAAGGCCGATTTCGTGGCCGTGATCGGGCACGAGCTGCGCACGCCGATCACGGTCATGAAGGGCTACCTCAAGACCCTCGTGCGCAGGGGCGACAGCCTGACGCCGGAGCGGCGGGCGCAGGCCCTCAACGCGGTCGACGCCAACGTGTCACGGCTGGAGCGCCTCATCGAGGACCTGCTCTTCGTGTCGTCGATCGAGCAGCGCTCGGCCCAGCTCGACCTGCGTCCGGTGAACCTGTGCGAGCTGCTGCGCGGGCAGGCGGGAGGCCGTGTGGCCGTCGACCTGCCCGACTCCCCCGTGCTCGTCGAGGTGGACGAGGACCGCCTCGGCCAGGTCGTCCGTCACCTGCTGGAGAACGCCCTCGAGCACTCGGCCGGCGAGGTGACGTTGCGACTCCTGCAGAACGGGAACTCGGCCGAGGTGTCGGTGGAGGACTCGGGGCCCGGCATCTTCTCGGGCGACGTGCCGCACCTGTTCTCCCGGTTCCACCAGCTCGACGGTTCGTCCACCCGTACCCACGGCGGCCTCGGGATCGGCCTGTACATCTGCCGCCGCATCGTCGAGGCCATGGGTGGCAAGATCTGGTGCGAGAGCCGCCTGGGCGTCGGCAGCCGCTTCATCTTCAGCGTCCCCACGGTCGCCGTCCACGCCGAGGTCTCGTGAGGGGTCGCCTCTCCTAGCTTGGTGCGGTGGAGCCCGTCGTCCGGCCGCCCATCGGCTTCGCGCACCGAGGTGCGCGGGCGCATGCGGTCGAGAACACCGTCGACGCCTTCCGCCTGGCCCTGCGCCTGGGGGCCACCGGGCTCGAGAGCGACGTGTGGCTCACCGCCGACGGGGTCCCGGTCCTCGACCACGACGGTGTGGTCCGGGAACGGCTCCGCAAGCGTCGCTTCGCCGACCTCGATCGCGCCGCCCTGCCCGCCCACGTGCTGACGCTGCCCGAGCTGTACGACGCGTGCGGGACCGGCTTCGAGCTGTCACTCGATGTGAAGGACGACGCGGCCGCCGGACCGGTGGCCGTCGCCGCCAGGGAGGCGGGCGCCGAGTCGAGGCTGTGGATGTGCCACCCGGACTGGAACACCGTGGCCGGTTGGCGGGCCCTGGCGCCGACGGCCCGGCTCGTGAACTCCACCCGCCGCCGGGCCATGAAGGAGGGTGTCGAGCGGCGAGCGGCGTCCCTGGCCGATTCGGGCGTGGACGCCGTGAACCTCCACCACACCGACTGGACGACGGGATTCGTCACCCTCTTCCACCGCTTCGACGTGCTCACCATGGCATGGGACTGCCAGCACTCCCATGTCCTGCTCGAGGTGCTCCGCATGGGCGTCGACGCCGTGTTCTCCGACCACACCGACCGCATGCAGGAGGCCATCGCCGCCGTGCACCGGTAGACGTGCGCCGGCGATCCGGCGGACGGCTCCTGCCCGGGCCCGCCTTCGGGGCGAGGGCGCGCGTTCCCTAGAGGAGACCGACGGCGCTGAGGGGCCAGACCCGCACGAACGCCCGCCCGACGATGCTCGACTCCTCGATGGCGCCGAACACCCGGCTGTCGCTCGAGTTGCCCCGGTTGTCCCCCATCACCCACACGTAGCCGTCGGGAATGCGCTGCGGGCTGAAGTCCGCGGTGGTGATTCCCTGCTCGAGGTACGGCTCGCGCAGCTGCCGGCCGTTGACGTACACCGACCCGTCGTGGCCCTCCACCGTCTCGCCGGACAACCCGACGACCCGCTTGATGAGGTCGCGGATCTGGCCGACGTCGTTGGGAGGACGCTCGAACACCACGATGTCGCCCCGGTGGACGTCGTGGAGCCGGTAGCTCAGCTTGTTGACGAGCACGCGGTCCTGGATGTTGAGGGTGTGCTCCATGGATGCCGACGGGATGTAGAAGGCCTGGATCAGGAACGTCTTGATCACGATGGCGGCGATCAGGGCGGCGCCGATGATCACGACCCACTCGATCGTGTTGCGCATCCGGCTGCGCGTGCCTGCCCGGGGCGGGGTCTCGTCGGCCGCCGGCCGCTCCAGCGTGGCCGTCGTGGTGTTGCCGGCGGCGAGCGTGGCGCCGGTGGTCGCCTCGCCCGTGCTCGTCGAGACGCTCGGGGCGCCCGTCGCCTCGACGGTGACGAGCGGGACGGTGGGCTCGTCGGCCCAGTGGGGAGGTGCTTCCGGAGCGACGTCCGCCGGCGCGTCCACTCCCCCATCGGGCTCCGTGCCCTGCTGCAGCCACGCCGCCTCGTTCGCCCGATGCTCCGGTATGCGCCCGGTCGGAGGCCACCCCGTCGCGCCCTCTGGCTCCGCCACCTCGACCTCGGGCGGCGGCTCGGGAGGACGGCTCCACGGATCGTCGGCCGCCTCGACCGGGCTCCACGGGCGTTCCGCGGGCGCTTCGATCGGGCTCCACGCGTCCGTCTCCGGCGTTCGCCCGACGTGGGCGACGGCGGCGGCGCTCCCCAGCCGCTCGGCGGCCCGCTGGCCCCGACGGCGCTCGCGGGCGCGAGCCCTGCTCGACCGGGCAGGCGGACGTCCGTGACGAGCTTCACCCGGTGAGATCACGGTGGAAACACCCTACCTGCGGTCTTCCCGACCGCGGTAGCGCGTCGCCACCCGGGCCGCCGCCTCCGCCGCCATCGCCGGATCGCCCCCCACGACGTCCGCCGCCGGTCCGAGACGAAGAAGCAGGCGTTCGAGCCACGCCCGCTCACTCACCCGCAGCCGCACCCGTCGCCGTCCGGAGGCAAGGTCCTCCGCCGCCTCGACCGGGTACTCCTCGGCCACCCAGCGGGCTTCCGGGGCCAGGTCGAGGACGACCACGGGGTCGTCGGGGCGCGGGTTGAACACGGGCGGCTGCACGGCGGAGGGCCGGGGCTCGAACCGGTCGTCCAGGAGGGTGGCCGAGCGCGTCCTGTCGACCCGGAAGACCCGGTCGGCCGTCGCCCGGTGGCACCACGCCGCCACGTACCACTGACCGGCGGCGTTGAACACCTGGTGGGGGTCGATCACCCGCCGGGCCCAGGCGTCGCGTCCGAACGAGTAGTAGTCGATCTCCACCTGGCGGCGCTCGGCCGACGCCTGCTGGAGGGCGGCGAGCACCTCGGGCGGAGCCGCCCCCAGCTCCACGCCCACCGCCTCGTCGGGGTCCACGCCGAGCACGGCCGCCACCTTGGCCAGGCCGCGCGCCAGCGGGCCCTCCGGATCGGTTCCCGGGACGGCGAGGAGCGCGTTGCCGGCGGCGACCAGGGCCAGCCCTTCGGCGGGCGTCAGGCGCAGCGGGCGGTCGAACCAGTCCGCGAACCGGATCCACACGCGCCCGTCCTCGACCGCGGCGTCGATGAGAGTGTCGGGGGTGAACGGGTGGACGCCGCAGAGGAAGAGCAGGCCCAGGTCCTCGACGACCTCGTCCTCGGTGCAGCCGAACCGCATGCACACGTCCTCGATGGCCGGACCGTCCTCGCCGGCGACCCACGGCACCATGGCCAGCAGGCGGCGCAGGCGGCGATCGGCCGGCGCGACGGGACTCATCGGGTCACGAAAGCGTCGAGCCATGCGAGCATGTCCGCACGCACCTCCGACGGGCCGAGTACCTCGGCGTGGTCGAGGAACCCGAGGGCGAACGTGCGGAAGGCGGCCCTGTTCGTGACCGGCAGGGCGAGGACGACGGAGCCGTCGGGGCGCCGCTCCCGCACGGCCGCCCCTCCGGTGCGGGCCTCGGCCCATCCCGCCTGGTCGGCGTCGACCAGGAGCAGGGCCTCGACCTCCTCCTCGTCGCCCATGCGCCACGGGGCCGGCGCCGGACCGGGGCGGGCCGCCGGCCTCTCGAAGGCCTGGGGTGGGCCCGGTCGGGGGGCGGAGTCGATGCGGTCGAGCCGGAAGTTCCGGTCCTGCCCGCGGGCGTGGTCGTGGCCGATCAGGTACCAGTGGCCGCCGCTGTAGGAGAGGCGGTACGGATCGACCGTCCGCTCGGTGGAGCGGTAGCCGAACCGCACGGTGCGCCGCTCACCCAGCGCAGCGAAGAGCACGGGCAGGTGCTCGCTCCCGGGCAGGGCGGCCACCGGGGCGTCCCGGCCGGCCCGGCCGGTGGCCCCGCCGAGCTTCCAGATGGCGGTGGCCGCGTCCCCGGGCCCGTCGTCGCCCGCCGCCCCGAGGCGCACGGTGGACGCGGCCAGGTGCAGCGCTGCCAGCTCGTCGGGCGCCAGGTGCGGATCGGGCAGGCGGTACTGCTCGGGCGGGATGCGGTAGCCCTCGGCACCCTCGGCATGGTCGCCGTCGAGGGGCTCGAGCACCACGGGGATGCCCATGGCCCGGAGGGCGTCCTTGTCGCGTTCGAACGCCCGGCGGGCCGACTCGCCTTCGCCGTAGCCCGGAACCCGCCGCTGGATCTCCGCCCGGGAGAGGGGCCGGCCGGCGTCGAGCAGTGCGGCGACCAGGTTGAGCAGGCGTTCGAGCCGGTTCACCCGCCCGACGCTACCGAGGCGGCCAGGACGCCGGCGGCGGCCGCGTAGGCGTGGAACCGGGGATCCTCGGCCGGCGTCCGGCTCATGCTGGTCACGGCCAGCCCAGCCGACCGGAGCAGGGCGACGACGTCGGGGATGTCGACGTCCACGACCTCGTGCCTGCCGGCGGCCGGGTGCGGCTCGCCCCGTGGGACGGCGACGAGGGCCTTCTCGCGCGCCAGCTCGAGCACGGTGGCCGAGTGGTGACTCAGCCCGTGGTGGCGGGCTCGGGTATCGGCGTCGGACCAGCGCAGGGCCACGATGACGTCGGCGTGACGGCGGGCGGCGGCATCGATGAGCGAGGCCCCTTCGACCGCACCGTGGCCGTGCCGGGTGCCGGTGCCGACGATCCCCGGCCCGGGCGCCACGACCACGGCGTCGGCGCCGGCCACGGACACGGCGACGTCGAGGCCGGACAGGGGGTTGACCGCCTCGTGGTCGCCGCCGAACGCCTGCCCCGCCGACACGGTGGCCGCCAGCAGATCCCGCTGACGCAGATCCGCCACCAGATCCGACAACGCGAGCGGCAGCGCGGCAGAGTCGGTCATCACGTGGACCAGCCGCCGGCCGGGAGCGGTCGCCGCGAAGGCGCAGGCGACGGCGGCCAGGTGGCTGTGCAGCGGGCACACCACGACGGGCACCCCGGCCAACGACCGGGGAGGGGCGTAGCCCTCGGCCTCCTCGGCGACCCCGGCGTCCACCTGGACGGAGGTGTACCGCACCTTCATCACATGCCCACCCCCGGGAAGGGAGAGCTCGGATCGCGACAGGTTCCAGTGCACCACGTCCCAGCCCCCGGTCCCCAGACCGAGGTCCACCGCGGTCGTGTTCACGACCACCGAGTCCCCGACGGCCACGGGCCCGACCAGATGCGTGAGCACGTACGCGCGCCGCCCGGAGTCGAGGGACACCCGCTGCAACCCGTCCCGTTGGGACACAAGCGCGGCGACAACGTGCGTCGAGAAGCTCGGCACGCTCAGCGCGCCGCCCGGCGGCGGCCGCCGGCGGGCGGGCCGGACGGGAGGGGACCCGGCGGAGGGGCCCAGCCGCCGGCCGGGGTGGACCGGAATGGGAGGAGCCCCTGAGGCTCAGGACCGGCCGCTCGCCCGGGGGCGAGAAGCGGTGCCCTCACAGGGAGGCGATGAGCTTCTCGACGCGCTCGTCCTTGGCTTTGAACGGGTCCTTGCACAGCACCGTTCGCTGCGCCTGGTCGTTCAGCTTGAGGTGGACCCAGTCCACCGTGAAGTCGCGCCGCCGTTCCTTGGCCCGCTTGATGAACTCGCCCCGCAGCTTGGCGCGGGTGGTCTGCGGGGGCTCGTCGACGGCGGTGTTGATGGCCTCGTCGGTGCAGATGCGCTCCACCATGCCGCGCTGCTGCATCTTGTAGAACAGCCCGCGCTCCTGGGACACGTCGTGGTACTGGAGGTCCATCAGGGCGATCTTGGGATGGGTGAGCGGCACGCCGTGGCGGGCCTGGTAGCCGTCGAGGAGCTTGTACTTGATCACCCAGTCGCACTCCCGGTCGAGCGACATCGGATCCTTCTCCAGGCCGTTGAGGCAGTGCTCCCACATCATCAGGGCCTGCTCCTCGAGGGGGCTCAGCCCACGCTGGGCGTGGTACTTCTGGGCCCTCGTGAGGTACTCGGACTGGATGTCGATGGCGGTGACCTCGCGGCCGTTGGCCAGGCGGACCCGTCGTTTGCAGGTGGGATCGTGGCTGATCTCGCGTATGGCCCGGATCGGGTTCTCCAGGGTCATCTCCCGGAGCACCACGTTCGGGTCCTCCAGCATCCGCAGCATGATGCTGGTGGCGCCGACCTTCAGGAAGGTGGCGTACTCGCTCATGTTGGAATCGCCCACGATCACGTGGAGGCGCCGGAACCGCTCGGCGTCGGCATGGGGCTCGTCGCGCGTGTTGATGATGGGCCGGCTGCGGGTGGTGGCGCTGCTCACGCCCTCCCAGATGTGCTCGGCCCGCTGGGCCATGCAGTACACCGCGCCCCGCGCCGTCTGCAGCACCTTCCCGGCGCCGGCGTAGATCTGGCGGGAGACGAAGAACGGGATCAGCACGTCGGCGTAGTGGCCGAAATCGTCCCGCCGGCTCGTCAGGTAGTTCTCGTGGCAGCCGTAGGAGTTGCCGGCCGAGTCCGTGTTGTTCTTGAACAGGTAGATGACCCCCCGGATGCCTTCCTCCCGGAGTCGCTGCTCGGCGCTGAGCAGCAGGTGCTCGAGGATCCGCTCCCCCGCCTTGTCGTGCACGACCAGGTCGTAGATCGAGTCGCACTCGGGCGTGGCGTACTCGGGATGGCTGCCCACGTCGAGGTAGAGGCGGGCCCCGTTCTCCAGGAAGACGTTGCTGCTGCGGCCCCAGCTGACCACCCGGCGGAACAGGTAGCGGGCGACCTCGTCGGGGCTCAGCCGGCGCTGCCCGCGGAGCGTGCAGGTGACGCCGTACTCGTTCTCGAGCCCGAAGATGCGTCGATCCATCGTGGGTGGGTGCCCCCCTGGCGAGCCGGGTGTGTCCTCCACGGTACCGTTCGCCTTCATGGATGCGGGCCCGATGGTCCACCTCCGCTCGGTTGCCGACACGTTCCACGCCCGGGTCATCGCCGCCAGGCTCGGCTCGGACGGCATCGTCACCGAGCTGCGGGGAGCGGTCGACGGCCCGTACCCCGGCCTCGGCGAGGTCCGCATCTACGTCGCCGCCGAGGACCTGGCCGTCGCCCGGGAGCTGCTGCTCGCCGACGAGGTGGAATCGGCCTTCGAGGACCCCGACGACCTCGACGCACCGGGCCGCAGGCGGGTGCTGCCGGCCTGGCTGGCCGTCGCGGTGCTCGTCGCCGTGGCCGCCGCTTGGCTGGCCCGGGCGTACTAGCGGGCGTCAGCCCGCAGGGGCGTCGCCGTTCGACCCGTCGGCGGCCGGCGGCGGTGCTTCGGGCGGCGTGCCCGGTGCGGAGGGCTCGGGACGTTCGAGCAGCGCGCCCAGCTCGGCGTCGACGATGCGGTGGAACGCCCGGCGTTCCCGGGGTCGCTCCAGTACCGCCGCCTCGAGGTCGGACGGCTGCAGCGTGCGCTCCGGGCCGGCCAGCGCGGCGACAGCGGCCTCAAGGGCGTCGACCAGCGACCATCCCTCGGTGAAGGCCTCGGCCATGCGGTCGTGGATGGCGTCGGCCTCCCCGCCGAGGACGGCGAACTGGTCCTCGTCGTAGATCGTGCCGCTGAAGTCGATGTGGTACAGCTGATCGGAGCCCTCGCCGTTCTGGGGCCCGACCTCGGCGACGAGGATCTCGACCTCCATCGGCTTGATCTCGCGGGTGAACACCTGGCCGAGCCACTGGGCGTAGGCGTTGGCCAGCGACCGGGCGTCGACGTCCTCCCTGCTGTACTCGTAGCCCTTCACGTCGGCGTGACGGACCCCGCCCACCCGCAGCTGGTCGAACTCGTTGAACTTCCCGACGCCGGCGAAGGCGATGCGGTCGTAGATCTCGCTGATCTTGTGCAGGGTGCGGGACGGGTTCTCGGCCGCCAGCAGGATGCCGTCGGCGTAGGTGACGCCGATGAGGGAACGGCCGCGGGCGATGCCCTTGCGGGCATAGTCGGCCTTGTCCTTCATCATCTGCTCGGGGGCGACGTAGAACGGCATGCTCATCGGGTCACGCTCCTGCCGGCGGCGAGGCGGTCGACGTCGCTCACGGGTGCATCCCCCGGTTGGTGCGGCGGTCGATGAGGGCGCCGAAGCGGGCGGCCACCTCCGACTCCGGCAGCCGGCTGAAGCCGGCCTGGGCGATGGTGGCGATCACGGGGTAGATGCCGCGAACGGGATCGGGACCGCCTGTGGCGCTGTCCTCTTCGGCCGCCTCGTACAGGCTTTGGATGGCCAGCTCGACGGCGGCGTCGAGGTCCATGCCCTCCTTCCACCCGAGCTTGATGGTGGTGCGGGCGTCCCGCCCCCCCGAGCCGTCGGCGTGGTAGTCGGCCTCCTCGTAGCGGCCGCCGGTGACGTCGTAGGTGAAGATGCGGCCGCGGCGGCGGCGGAGGTCGTAGCCGGCGAAGATGGGGACGACGATCAGCCCCTGGAAGGCCATCGGCATGTTGGCCCGGATCATCCCCGCCAGCTGGTTGGCCTTGCCTTCGAGGCTGAGGGCGGCGCCCTCCACCTTCTCGTAGTGCTCCAGCTGGAGCTGGAAGAGCTTCACCATCTCCATGGCCGGACCCGCCGCGCCGGCGATGGCCACGCCCGAGTGGCGGTCGGCCGGGTACACCTTCTCCATGTTGCGGTGGGCGATGGTGGAGCCGGCCGTGGCCCGGCGGTCGCCGGCCATCACCACGCCGTCGCCGTAGCGGATGGCGACGATGGTGGTGCCGTGGGTGATGGTGGCCGGATCGTCGACCGGGAACTGGTGGGGCCCGCCCCGCAGCCGGTGCAACAGGTTGGCGAAGCTCGGCCCCGGGTCGTCCGTCGGAGGGAAGAGCGGCAGGTTCATGGCCCGCCGGAGGCTAGTTGCTGGCTGCGCCCGCCGACATCGCCACGAGGTCGGTCAGCCGGGCCGTCAGCCGGTCTGCAAAGACGTACTCGGCGGCACGGCTGAGGAGTTCAGGCGAGTCCTCGAAGTCGCCGAGCGCGTTGTTGCACCGAAAGCACAGGAGCCCACGGATTCGGCCGCTTCCATGGTGGTGATCGACGTGAAGCGAGATCCCCGGGGTCGGACGCCGCCCGCAGACAGCGCAGACGCCGGCCTGGGCGGCGAGAAGCTCGTCGTACCTCTCGGGCGTGATGCCATACGTGCGACGCAGGTACCCCGCTCGTTCCCGGAGCCGACCCTCGCGAGACTGCTTCATCCGGCGCTGGTTCGCCAGGTACTGCTCACGGTGCTCGTCGCGCCAACGCTTCGCTCGCTCGATCGACTGCTCCCGGACCTTCGGGTACCGCTCCTTGGCTCTGGTTCGAAAGCAGTCCTTACAGTCGCCCCGGAGGCCGTCGCGCCCGCCGGTGGCCTTGTAATAGTTCTCGAGGGGCTGGAGCACGCCGCACTTCGTGCACTTCTTCATGGCTCCATTGTAGCGAACGTACGTTCGCTACACAAGGAGAATTGCCTGTCCAGAGGCTTGCTTGTACGAAACTACTGGCCGCCCTTCTGCACGTACGAACGGACAAAGTCCTCGGCGTTCTCCTCGAGCACCTCGTCGATTTCGTCCAAAAGCTCGTCCAGCTCCGCCTTGATCTTGTCGCCCTGCTTGGAGTCAGCGGGCGCGGCCTCGTCGACCTCCTCGGCCTGCCGGGTGGTCGACTGCTTCTTCTTCTGCTCTCGCTCTGCCATCGCTCGCTGCCTCCTCAGGAGCCCAGCCGCTCCAACAGCTCGGCCGGGCTGGTACATCCATCCAACAACGTATCGACCATCGAGGCCGTTCCTTTGAGCGGCTCCATCATCGGAACCCTGCGCAGCGGGTCGCCGCCCAGGTCGAAGACCAGTGAATCCCAGTTCGCCGCCGCGATGGAGGATCCCCAGCGCTGGAGGCACTTGCCCCGGAAGTACGCACGGGTGTCGCGAGGGGGCTCGGTGACCGCCTCTGCCACCGACGCCTCGGGGACGAGGCGCTCCATGCCGACCCTGGCGAACAGCGAACGGCCGGGTTCGAGCGAGTGGTACTGGAGATCCATGGCCGCCAGCTTGTGGTCCGACCAGGAGAGACCGTGGCGATCCCGGTAGCCGCTGACCAGCCGGTACTTGGCCACCCAGTCGAGCTGGTCGGCCAGCTCCATCGGGTCGCTCTCCAATCCGGTGAGCACCGCTTCCCACCGGCGCATCACCTCGGCGGCCACATCGGCGCCCAATGGCTCGAGGCCGCGGTCCTCGGCGTACTTGCGGGCCAGGTCGAAGTACTCCCACTGGATCTCCAGCGCCGTCATGCGCCGGCCGTCGGCCATCTCCACCGGCTCCCGTAGGCCGAGGTCGTAGGAGATCCGCCGCAAGGAGCGCACGGGGGTCGCGAAGGTGAAGTCCCGGTCCCCGAACCAGTCGTCCTCGATCATGCACAGCACGATCGACGTCACCCCGACCTTCAGCAGGTTGGCGACCTCCGACAGGTTGGCGTCGCCCACGATCACGTGGAGCCGCCGGTACTTCGACGCGTCGGCGTGAGGCTCGTCGCGGGTGTTGACGATCGGCCGCTTCAGCGTGGTCTCGAGGCCGACCTCCTCCTCGAAGAAGTCCGCCCGCTGGGTGAGCTGGAACGGGACGTCGACGCCACCGGTGGACGACGCCTCCGTCCCGACCTTGCCCGCCCCGCAGTAGATCTGGCGGGTGACGAAGTGGGGCATCACGTGCTGCACGATCCGGCCGAACGGGGCCTGGCGGTCGACCAGGTAGTTCTCGTGGGTGCCGTACGAGTTGCCCTTGCGGTCGGAGTTGTTCTTGTACACGGCGATCGACTGCCCGGGCGGGAGGAGCCGGGCGGCGGCCTCCATCGAGCGGACGAGGATCAGCTCCCCCGCCTTGTCGTACCGGACGCACTCCAGGGCATCGGCACACTCGGGCGTCGAGAACTCGGGATGGGCATGGTCGACGTAGTAGCGGGAGCCGTTGGTGAGGACGGCATTGACGAGGTGCGTCTCGACCTCGGGTGCGACCGTGCCCTCGCGGGCGAAGCCCCGAGCGTCGTTGCCGGGCGACTCGTCCTCGAAGTCCCACGCCACCTTGCGGGCCAGCTCGCTGACGTAGGCGTTGATGAGCACCGACGACGCCGCGATCGGGTTCGACTCCCCCGCGCCACGGTGCACGATCCCGTACTCCGTCTCCATGCCCACGACCTTGGCGATGGCCACGAAGCGACCCTACAACCCCCCGAACACCAGCTTGCGTCCACGCGCACAAGAGGACGAGGGCGAAGAATCGGGCTTGAAACCCGCCGGCCAGCTGCCGACACCGAAACTACAGGTACTGGCCGGTGCCCACCCGCTCGATGGCCCGCCCGCCCGTGGGCTCGCCCTTGCCCTCCGTCATGAGCACCCGCAGGAAGACGATGCGCTCGCCCTTCTTGCCGGAGATCTTTGCCCAGTCGTCGGGGTTGGTGGAGTTGGGGAGGTCCTCGTGCTCCTTGTACTCCTGGCGGATCGACGCCGACAGGTCGGACATCCGGATCCCCCGCCCCTCGTCGGCGATGCGCCGCTTGATGGCCAGCTTCTTGGCCCGGCGCACGATGTTCTCGATCATGGCTCCGGAGGCGAAGTCCTTGAAGTACATGACCTCCTTGTCGCCGTTCTGGTACGTGACCTCGATGAACCGGTTGTCGTCGTCCTGGCGGTACATCTCCTCGACGGTGCGCTCGATCATCACGCGCACGGCCTTGTCGGCATCACCGCCGCCGAGCCTGTCGACCTCGCCCTGGTCGAGCGGCAGGTCGGAGGTGAGGTAGCGGGCGAAGATCTGGGTGGCGGCCTGCTCGTTGGGCCGCTCGATCTTGATCTTCACGTCGAGGCGACCCGGGCGCAGGATGGCGGGATCGATGAGGTCCTCGCGGTTGGAGGCGCCGATGACGATCACGTTCTTCAGCGTCTCCACGCCGTCGATCTCGGCCAGCAGCTGCGGGACGATGGTGGACTCCATGTCCGAGGAGATCCCGGTTCCCCGAGTGCGGAACAGCGAGTCCATCTCGTCGAAGAACACGATGACGGGCATGCCCTCCTCGGACTTCTCCCGGGCCCGCTGGAACACCAGACGGATCTGGCGTTCGGTCTCCCCGACGTACTTGTTGAGCAGCTCGGGGCCCTTGATGTTGAGGAAGTAGCTCTTGGCGTTCTTGTCGCCCGTGACCTCGCCGACCTTCTTGGCCAGCGAGTTGGCCACCGCCTTGGCGATCAGCGTCTTGCCGCAACCAGGTGGGCCGTAGAGCAGGATCCCCTTCGGTGCCGGGAGCTTGTGCTCGATGAACAGGTCCCGGTGGACGAACGGGAGCTCGACGGCGTCGGTGATGGCCTCGATCTGCTCGTCGAGGCCACCGACGTCGGCGTAGGAGATGTCGGGGACCTCCTCCAGGATGAGCTCTTCCACCTCGGGCCGGGGCAGGCGCTCGAGGAGCATGCCGGTGCGGCTGTCCATGAGGACGGTGTCGCCGGCCCGCAGGAATGTGCCCTCGAGCTCCTCGGTGAGCTCGACCACGCGCTCCTCGTCGGCCCGTCCCACGATGAGGGCCCGCTTCCCGCCGTCGAGCAGCTCCTTCAGGGTGACGACCTCGCCCGCCACCTCCTGGCTGCGCGCCAGCACGACGTTGAGCGACTCGTTGAGGACGACCTCCTGGCCTCGCTTCAGATCGTCGATCTCGATCTCGGGATGGAGGGCGACGCGCATCTTGCGGCCGCCGGAGAACACGTCGACCGTGCCGTCGTCGTTCGTGCCCAGGTAGGTGCCGTAGGCGGACGGCGGCTGGGTGAGCTTGTCGACCTCCTCGCGCAGGGCGGCGATGTGCTCGCGCGCCTCGCGGAGGGTGTAGGTGAGCTTCTCGTTCTGGGAGACGGCCTGGGCCAGCTGCCCCTTGGTCTCGAGCAGCTTCTCCTCCAGGGTGCGGACGCGCTTGGGCGCATCGTGCAGCCGGCGTCGGAGGGTGACGATCTCCTCCTCGAGCACCTTCACCTGCTCCGTCAGCTCCGTCGCTTCCAACCTGTCGGCGCTGGCCCTGCCCTGCTCCTCGGAGTCCGTCGCAACCACCTCCCTTCGGCGACCATACACGTCTGCCGCGGCTGTGGACGTCGATCGTGCGGCGGGTTTTCCTCGCCGATCCCGTGGAAACTCGCTATGCTCGGACAACCGGGGCTACACGCCCGAGGGAAGGGCTTGACGACATGGGAATGAAGGTCTGGATCGACCAGGACCTGTGCACGGGCGACGGGCTGTGCGAGGAGATCGCCCCCGCCGTCTTCACGTTGCTCGACGACGGTCTGGCCTACGTGAAGGAAGGCACCAAGGTCTTCAATCCGGGCGGCCAGGCCGGGGTGGCCGCCGTCCCCGCAGGGATGGAGGACGAGACGATCGAATCCGCCGAGGAGTGCCCCGGCGAGTGCATCTTCATCGAGACCGAGTAAGAGGCTCGGAAGGGGTCAGCCCGACGTGAGGCACGGCCCTGCGCTGGTCGGGCCGTTGCGCGGGACGGCGAGCACGGCCCGGAGCTCCTTGCTGGTGAGGGCGTAGGCCGTTCCCGGCTGGTCGGGGGCGATGGCGAAGGCCACGCCGGTGACCTGGCCTTCCTTGTTGACGAGTGCGGCGCCCGAGTCGCCCGGTCGCAGGGCGGCGGCGAGGATGAACACGTCGCGCCGGGTCGTGCGCGCGTCGTAGAGGTCGCGCCCGACGGCGTCGACCTGCTGGCGGATGGCGGCGGGCGCGATCCGGAGCTCCTCCTGGCCGCCGGGATGTCCCATCACCGCACCCTGGTCGCCGACGTGGCCGGCGCCCACGGGGAGCGGAGGCTCGCCGAGACGCGGCACGCTCAGCACGGCGAGGTCCCGCGCCGGGTCGAACACCACGACGGTGGCGTCGAGGATGGTGCCGTCGGGTCTCTCGACGGAGGTGCCTCCGGGTCGATGCCCCGCCACCACGTGGGCGTTGGTCACGACCGTGTCGGGCGCGGCCGCGAACCCGCTCCCCTCCTGAGTCCGCGAGCAGGCGATACCGGCGACCTTGACGGTGGACGACTTCACCCGGTCCAGGATCGGGATCGGGATGCCGGTGCTGGCGGGCGGGGGGCCCGTCTCGGGGGCGGGTCGCAAGGCCTCGAAGACCTTCGGGAAGTTGGTCTCGCCCACCACGCGGCGAAGGGCCTTGAGCGTGTCGGGAGGCGCCGGCAACCGGTGGTCCACGAACCGGGCGATGGCCGAGCTGCGCGCCTCACGCGCCACCGACCCGGGCACG
>DATAIT010000079.1 GCA_036262515.1 Acidimicrobiales bacterium
GCTTCTCCGCCAGCCCGGCGTCGCCGAACGCACCCAGCCCGGCACGGTGGACCTCCGTGCCGGGCTGGGTGCGTTCGGCGACGCCGGGCTGGCGGAGAAGCTGGGCGGGCCGAACCTCGGCATCGACCCGGCGGCGGTGGAGCGCGAGCTCGGCAAACCGCTGTCCGAGGCTGTGCACGTGGCGGTCGTCGGCCGCCTGCCGGGCACCGTCGAGTCCAACGCGCCGTCGACCAGCGACGACGGGGCCGTCTGGCCGGTCGCGCTCGGCGCCACGGCCAGCATCGCCGCCTCCTCGGAGGCGTGGAACGTGGTGCGGCTCGCCTTCGCCGGTCTGGCCGTGGTGTCCGGCTTGACCCTGCTGGGGCTGCTTGTCCGGCGCAGCCGGCTCTTCTCGTGGATGTGACCTTGGACCCTTAAGCCAGGATTCGCCACGCGCCACACTTGGTGGTGGGGCGGCCACGAGGGGCGCTCTGGGGGGTAAGGAGCATGGCGCAGTCTCGGGGATGGATCGGGCGCGCGCTGGTCGCCGCGGGCACGACCGCGGCGCTCCTCGTCGGCGGCCTCCCCGGCCAGGCCAGCTCGGCCCCCGACGCCGGGTCGGGTCTCGATGCGGCGGCGGCGGCCAGCGCCGTCGGAACGGCCCACAGCCACCGGACCCACGGGCCCGACAGCGTCGACCTCGACCGCCACGGCGTGGCCGCCGCGCCCTTCGCGGCCGACGCCGAGACACCGTGGTCGCCGGCCGACTACGACGGCGCCAGCTACCAGAGGGACCGGCCCGACCTGGCGGCGCTCGCCGGCCTGCCCATGGTGCACGTCGTCTACGTCTACCCGCGGGAGAAGAGCAGCCGGCTGTCGGCGTTCGGCGCCATGTTCCAGGCCGACGCCCGTGACGCGTCCCGCCTGCTGAAGGACCAGTACGGCCGGGGCATCCGCTTCGACGAGCGGCCGGACACCCGCACCGGCCGGCCGCCCGTCGTCGACATCACCTCGTTCCACAGCCGCTACCGCACGAGCGAGCTCAGCGGCACGAACCAGTTCGACGTGGTGGCCGGCGAGATCACCGGGGACGGCCGGTTCTCCAACCCCGACAAGAAGTACGTCGTGTTCCTCGACGCGCCGTCGCAGTACTGCGGGCAGGGGCAGCTGGCCCACGACACCCAGCGCAGCGCGGCCAACGCCAACGAGCTGCGCACGGTCTCGATCGTCTACCGGCCCTACGACGCCAGCGACCCGACGACCGGCGGGTTCTGCAGGGGACGCACGATGCGCCACGAGCTGGGCCACAACCTGGGGGCCCTGCAGGCGGCCGCCCCGAACGCCTTCGACGGCGCGCACTGCGACGACAGCAACGAGGACACCATGTGCTACGTCTTCACCACCGCGCCCGACACGGGTGGAGCGACGTTCGACTACGGCAACGACGACTACTGGGACCCCGTTGCCGCCGGGGGCAGCGCCAAGCTTCCGTGGTGGACGGTCAACCTCAGCCGGTTCGTCTGCCCTCCCGGGGGCGACTGCACCAAGCCCAACATCGCCGAGTATTAGCGGGGGGAGGGCAGGCCCTCCCCTCGGCCCACGAACCCGGCGGCGGGCGAGGGCGACCCCGGCCGGCGCCGGGTGACGGCCGTCGGGCCGGGTGTCGCACCGCCTCTCTAGCCTCTGGGGATGCCCAAGCTGCGGACCGTGCACCGCTGCCGCGAGTGCGGTGCCGGCGCGCCACGGTGGACGGGGCGGTGTCCTGGGTGCGGCGAGTGGAACACGCTGGTCGAGGAGGTCGACGACCAAGGCCTTCGCCGCACCCCGGTCGCCGACCGGGCGACCGACCGACCGGTCCTGGTGGCGGACGTCGAGATGGGGGACTGGCACACCCGGCCGACGGGCATCGGTGAGCTGGACCGGGTGCTCGGTGGCGGCCTCGTGCCCGGGTCGGCCACGCTGGTCGGGGGCGAGCCGGGGATCGGCAAGTCCACCCTTCTCCTGCAGGCGGCGGCGGCGATGGCGGCCGGCGGGGGCCGGTGCCTGCTGGTGTCGGCCGAGGAGTCGACGCAGCAGGTGCGTCTCCGGGCCGAGCGCCTCGACGCCCTCTCCGCGGGTCTGTGGATCGTGTCGCAGACGTCGCTCGCAGGCGTGGTGGCGGCGGTCGACGAGGTGACGCCCGACGTGCTGGTCGTCGACTCGATCCAGACGGTGTTCGATCCCGAGATCGCCTCGGCGCCCGGCTCGGTGGTCCAGGTGCGCGAATGCGCCCACCAACTGGTGGGGCTGGCCAAGCAGCGAGGCCTGGCCACGGTGCTGGTCGGCCACGTGACCAAGGACGGCGCTCTGGCCGGGCCTCGGGTGCTCGAGCACGTCGTCGACACCGTGCTGTCGTTCGAGGGCGAGCGCCACCATTCGCTGCGTCTCCTGCGGGCGACCAAGCACCGCTTCGGCCCCACCGGCGAGCTCGGCCTGTTCGAGATGGCGGGGGCGGGGGTCGTGGGCGTCCCCGACCCCGGTGCCCTGTTCGTGGGCGACCGCCGGCCCGGGGTGGCCGGCTCGATCGTGGTCCCCGCCATGGAGGGTCAGCGCCCCCTCCTCGTCGAAGTGCAGGCGCTGGTGACCCCGACGAACCTGCCGATGGCGCGGCGGTCCGCGCAGGGGCTCGACGGCGGGCGCGTCTCGCTGATCCTCGCCGTGCTGGCGGAGCGGGCCGGGCTCGGGCTGGGCAAGCACGACGTCTACGTCTCCACGGTCGGCGGCGTCCGCGTCCCGGAGCCGGCGGCCGACCTGGCCGTGGCCCTCGCGCTGGCGTCGGGCGCCACCGGCCGCGCCCTGCCCACCGATCTGGTGGCGTGTGGCGAGGTCGGCCTGGCCGGCGAGCTGCGCGGCGTCGCCCACGCCGGGCGGCGGCTGTCGGAGGCGTCGCGCCTGGGGTTCCGCCGGGCGCTCGTCGCCGCGTCAGCTCCCGACGCCCCGGACGGTCTCCAGGTCGTGCGCCTCTCCTCGCTGGCCGAGGCGATGCAGCTCCTCGGCGTGTCCATCCAGAAGTAGAATCGAGGCCGTGCTCAGCCGGCGCAGTACGGCGATGACCGAGGCGCTGGGTGCCGTGGCCCCCGGCCGCCCCCTTCGAGAGGGCCTCGATCGCATCCTCCAGGCCAACATGGGCGCCCTCATCGTGGTGGGCGACGGGCCCGAGGTCCTGGCCATCTGCTCGGGCGGGTTCCTCCTCGACGCCGAGTTCAGCCCCCAGCGGCTGTCCGAGCTGGCCAAGATGGACGGCGCCATCATCCTCGCGTCGGATGCCAGCCGCATCGCCCGGGCCAACGTGCACCTGGTGCCGAACCCCAACGTGCCCACGTCGGAGACCGGGACCCGGCACCGCACGGCCGAACGGGTCGCCCGGTCCGTCGACGTGCCGGTGATCTCGGTGTCCGAGGACATGTCGATCATCGCCGTGTACCGCCACGACAACAAGCATCCGCTGGAGCCGGTCCCCCGCCTCGTCACCCGGGCCAATCAGGCCCTCCAGACGCTCGAGCGCTACAAGACCCGCCTCGATGCGGTGAGCGGCGCGCTCTCCGCCCTGGAGGTGGAAGACCTCGTCACCGTCCGCGACGTCGTCACCGTCCTCCAGCGGGCCGAGATGGTGGGCCGCATCGCCGAGGAGATCAACGGCTACATCGTCGAGCTCGGAACCGACGGCCGCCTGGTCCTGCTCCAGCTCGAGGAGCTGATGGGCGGCGTGGCCGACGACCGCCGGCTGGTGATCCAGGACTACTTCCAGGACCGTCTCCAGTGGAAGCTGGAGAAGGCCCTGGAGGCGCTGTCCAGCCTGACCACCGAGGATCTCCTCGACCTCAAGGCCGTGGTCGGCGTGCTGCACCTGCCCATCGACGCCACCGAGCTGGAGGCCGGCATGCAGCCGCGCGGCTACCGGCTCCTGTCGAAGATCCCCCGCCTCCCCGACGTGATCATCGAGAACATCGTGACCCGCTTCGGCAGCCTCCAGAAGGTCCTGCGGGCCAGCATCGAGGAGCTCGACGACGTCGAGGGCGTCGGCGAGGTCCGGGCCCGGGCCATCAAGGAAGGCCTGGCCCGCCTGGCCGAGACGTCCATCCTCGACCGCTACGCATGACGGGTCGACGCCGCCGGGACCGCCTGTGGTGAGCCGCATCACGCTGCCCTCGGGGACGCCCGCTGAGCTGGCCCGGCCCTCGGCGGAGCCGTCCCGGGGGTTGGTGATCGCCCCCGACATCATGGGGCTTCGCCCCCTCTTCGACGACATGTGCGCGCGCCTGGCCCATGAGCACGGCTGGGCCGTCTGCGCGCCGGAGCCCTTCCCCGGGCGCGAGCACCTGCCGATGGACAAGCGCGAGATCGGGTCGAACGACGACGACCGGGTGCTCGGCGATCTGGTGGACGCCGCCGACCTGCTCGGGGTGGAGCCGGTGGCCGTCCTCGGGTTCTGCCAGGGCGGCATGTGGGCGTTCAAGGCCGCCGGCACGGGTCGGTTCGACAAGGCGGCCGCGTTCTACGGCCTGGTGCGGGTCCCGTGGGCCCGCCCCGGCCATGCCCAGCCGCTGGAGTGGCTCACCCGGCCGGGAGCGGCACCGGTGCTGGCAATCGCCGGCGGGCGGGACCAGCTGGTGCCCGCGGACCAGGTCGACGAGTTGCGGGCGGTGCCAGGCGTCGAGGTGGTCTTCTACCCCGATGCCGAACACGGGTTCGCCCACGATCCGGCCCGCCCCAGCCACCGGGCCGACGACGCGGCCGACGCCTGGCGCCGGGTCTTGGCCTTCCTGGCCTGATCCCGTCCTGCTCGACGGGGCCGCTCCCCGCCGGGGCTCGTGGCGGTCCTGTACGAAGCGGTCGGCTTGTCCGCTCCGGGCAGATCCCGGTACCCTTGTGGTATCCCCCCCTCGTCTCCCCCTCAGGAGAGATATGCCTGAAACTGCGTTCGATGTCGGTGACAAGGTCGTCTATCCACACCACGGGGCGGCGGTGATCGAGAAGCGAGAGCAGAAGGAAGTCTTCGGTGAGACCAGGGAGTACCTGGTCCTCAAGCTGGCCTACGGCGACCTCACCCTCATGGTGCCGTGCGACAACACCGACGAGGTCGGCCTGCGCGAGGTCATCAACGACGAAGAGGTCGAGGAGGTGTTCGCCGTCCTTCGCAAGAAGGAGGCGCGCATGCCCACCAACTGGTCGCGCCGCTACAAGAACCACGTCGAGAAGCTGAAGTCGGGCGACATCTACCAGGTGGCCGAAGTCGTGCGGAACCTCTCGATCCGCGACAAGGACAAGGGGCTGTCGGCCGGCGAGAAGCGGATGCTCACCCGCGCCCGCCAGATCCTCGTGTCCGAGCTGACCTTCGCCATCGGCGTTTCCGAGGAAGAGGCCGAGCAGAAGCTCAACGAAGCGCTGCCGTAGACCGGGCGTCCGATCAGGCGCACACGGTTCAGGCGCACCCCGGGCAGGCCGATACCTACTCGGTGTTCGTAGAGGTCGTCCGGCTCTTCATCGTGCTGCTGGCAACGGCGGCCGGCTTCGCCATGGGCAAGGGCCCGGAGGCGATGGACGCCGGAAACGGGGCCATTCTCGGGGCCACGCTCGGCGCGTGCATCGGCTACGTGTCCGGCGGTGTGCTCGGGCGGTTGCTCGACCAGGGCATCGGACTGGCCGAGCGGCGGTTCAACCGCACGCCGGCCCACCAGCTCCTGGCCGGCGGTGTCGGCGCCGTCGTGCTCGGCGGCCTGGCCGGCGTCGTCCTCCTTCCCGCCGCCTTCGTCTTCCCCCCCCAGCTGGGATGGTCGGCGGTGGGCCTGGTGGTGTGGGTGGGAGCGTTCCTCGGCTACCGGGTCGGCGCCCGGAAGAGCGACGAGCTGCTGGCCATGGCCGGGCTCTCGTCGCGCCCCCTGCTGCGGACGACGACCTATGGCTCCTCGGAGACGCCGGCTGTGCTGGTCGACGCGACCACGGTCTCCGACGGGCGCCTGCTGGCCCTGGTGCGGGCCGGCTTCCTCCGCGACGCCCTGCTGGTGCCGCGCTTCGTCGTCGACCAGCTCGAGGCCATCGCCGACAGCGAGGACGCGGTGCGCAGCCGCCGGGGCCGGCGCGGGCTGGAGATGCTCGAAGCGCTGCGGCTGCACCCCGACGTGACCCTGCACGTGCTCGAGGACGAGCTGCCCGACCAGGACGACGCCCACGGCAAGCTCGTGGCCCTCGCCCGTCGCTCCCAGAGCTCGCTGCTGACCCTGGACGAGACGCTCCAGCGGGCGGCCGAGCTCCAGGGCGTGCGCTGCCTGAGCCTGCGGCGCCTGGGCGAGGGGATGCGGCCCGTCTACCTGCCGGGCGAGGCGGCCCGCATCGCCATCGTCCGGGAGGGCAAGGAGGCGGGCCAGGGCGTCGGGTTCCTCGACGACGGCACCATGGTCGTGGTGGGCGGCGCACGCGAGCTGATGGGCCAGGAGGTCGAGGTCCGGATCACCAGCAAGGTGGAGACCTCCGTGGGGCGGATGCTCTTCGCATCCGTCGCTTCGGAACCGGAGGTTCCTCAGCGAGTTGATGGTGCTGCGGACGACGGGCATGCCCGTCGTCCTTCGCCCTGACCTCTCGTTCGGGCCGCCAGCCATCGGGGCCGCCTTCGCCGGCGGGCGGTGGCCGGCGGCAACCCCGACCCGGCGGCTCGGCTCTGGGCGATGATGGGGGATGGTGGTCTGGACGGTCGTCGTGGCGGCGGGGGCGGCGACGCGGTTCGGGGGCCCCAAGCAGTACGCCACGCTGGGCGGGCGGCGGGTGCTGGACTGGTCGCTCGACGTGGCCCGGGCGACCAGCGACGGGGTGGTGGTCGTGGTGCCGGCCGGCGAGACGGAGCGGCCGGAGGCGGCCGACGTGGTCGTGGCCGGGGCCGACACCCGCTCGGGCTCGGTCCGCAACGGGCTGGTCGCCGTCCCGGCCGACGCCGACGTGGTCGTGGTGCACGACGCGGCCCGGCCCCTGGCCGGGCCGGCGTTGTTCCGGGCCGCCATCGCGGCCGTACGCGCGGGGGCGCCCGGCGCCGTGTGCGCCGTCCCGGTCACCGACACGCTGAAGAGGGTGAGCGGTTCGACCGTCCTCACCACCGTCGACCGGTCCGCCTTGTGGTCGGTGCAGACGCCCCAGGCCTTCTCTGCTGGCGCCCTGCGGGCCGCCCACGCCGGCGGCGGCGAGGCCACCGACGACGCCGCCCTCCTGGAGGCGGCGGGATCGGAGGTCGTCGTGGTGCCGGGCGACGTCCGCAACCGGAAGCTGACCAGCCCCGAGGATCTCGTCGTGGCGGAGGCGCTCCTCGGCCGCCCGGCGCTCCGTGTGGGGCAGGGCTACGACCTGCACCGCTTCAGTGAGGACCTCGACCGGCCGCTCGTCCTCGGGGGCGTGGTCTTCGAGGGCGAGCGCGGCCTCGCCGGGCACAGCGACGCCGACGTCGTGGCCCACGCCATCGCCGATGCCGTGCTCGGTGCGGCTTGCCTGGGCGACCTCGGGCGCCACTTCCCCGACGACGACCCCGCCTGGGCTGGTGCCGACAGCATCGCCCTGCTGGCCGAGGTGGTGCGGCGGGCGGCGGCGACCGGGTGGCGACCGGCCAACGCCGACTGCACGGTCGTCCTCGAGCGCCCGCGCCTGGCGCCCCGGCGCGACGAGATGCAGGCCTGCCTGGCCGCCGTCCTGGGTGCCCCGGTCAGCGTGAAGGCGGCCACGGCCGAGGGCCTCGGTTCGCTCGGCCGCGGCGAGGGGATCGCCTGCTCGGCCGTCGTCCTGGTGAGCCGGTGACGCCGCCCCGGGGGCGGGGCCCGTCGTCGGCCGGCGGGCCGCCCCGCGGCCGGCGCCGGCCGGTGGCGGGCGCGCCCGTCCGGCGGCGATCGCCGTCCGCCGCGCCGGCCGGTCGCGCCGGGCGGTCGACGCAGCCCTCCGTCGGCGGCGAGCAGGTCGAGGGGCGTCACGCCGTCCGCGAGCTGCTGGCCGCAGGGCGCAGGCGCGTCCGGGAGCTGCTCGTCGCCGACGGGATGGACCCGTCGGCCGTGGTGGCCGAGATCCTCGACCTGGCTGCGGCGGCGCGCGTGCCCGTCCGGCGCGTCAGCCGGGGCCGGCTCGATGCGGCCGCCGCCACCGATGCCCCCCAGGGTGTGCTGGCGAGGGCGGAGCCCCTGCCCGAGGCCGACCTCGACGACCTGGCTCGCACGGCGCAGGGGCGCAGCCCGTTCCTGCTCGCCCTCGACGGGGTGACCGACCCCCACAACCTGGGCGCCCTCCTGCGCACCGCGGAGTGCGCCGGCGTCACCGGCGTCGTGCTGCCGCGCCACCGCGCCGTGCACGTGACCCCCACCGTGGCCAAGGCGGCGGCCGGGGCCATCGAGCACCTGCCGCTCGCCGTGGTGCCCGGCCTGCCGGCGGCCCTCACCCGGCTGCGCCGGGCGGGCGTGTGGACGGTGGGTCTCGACCAGGACGCCGACCAGAGCGTGTACGACCTGGAGCTCGGCGCCGAGCCCGTGGCCCTGGTCCTCGGGGCCGAGGGGAGCGGGCTGTCCCGGCTGGCGCTCCAGCGCTGCGAGGTGGCCGTGCACATCCCCCAGCGGGGATCGCTCCCGTCGCTGAACGTGGCGGCGGCGGCGGCCGTGGCCTGTTTCGAGCTGGCCCGTCGACGGGGCTAGCAGACCCGGAGAACGGGGGGCGGGCGACCGATTTGGTCGTCGGTCGCCGATTTCGCCGCGCCGGTTCACGCCTGGCGCCGGTCTGACCATTGACACCCCGCAGGGCCCTAGTTACAAATGACTAGCCCTACCCGGCTGATCTGCCGCTCAAACCGCACGTTTCGGTCGTTCGACACACCACCGCAGGAGCTGGAGCAATGCGCTGCGACACGCCAGCCATCGAAGCATCCGACGCCGAGCTCGTCGAGCGGTACCACGCCGGCGACACCGACGCCCTGCTGGTCCTGCTCGAGCGCTACCGGCGCTTCGCCGCCGTGCGGGCCCGTACCTACTTCATCGCCGGTGGGGACGCCGACGACATCGAGCAGGAGGGGATGATCGGCCTGTTCAAGGCGGCGCGGGACTTCCGGGGCGACCGGGAGGCGTCGTTCCGGGCCTTCGCCGAGCTGTGCATCACCCGCCAGGTCATCAGCGCCGTGAAGTCGGCCACGCGGCACAAGCACCGCCCCCTCAACCAGTACGTGTCGCTGTCCGGCGTGCGGGGCGGCGACGATGCCGCCGAGCGCTCGGTCGAGGACCTCCTCGACCCCCACGCGGTCACCGATCCGGCCGATGCGGTGGTCTCCAACGAGCGCATGGCCGCCATGCGCCGGTCGATCGACGAGACCCTTTCCGGGCTCGAGGTCGAGGTGCTGCGGCTGTACGTCGAGGGCAAGTCGTACCAGGAGATCAGCGCCCAGTTGGGGCGGCACGTGAAGTCGATCGACAACGCCCTCCAGCGGATCAAGCGCAAGCTCGAGGGCCACCTCAACGAGACGGCGGTGCCGGAGGACCCGGTCCTGGTGTAGCGCCGGTCCGGCCGAGGCCGCCGACGGAGCCCGAGGTGGGAATCGAACCCACGACCTGACGCTTACAAGGCGCCTGCTCTGGCCGTCTGAGCTACTCGGGCGAGCGCCGGTGCAGCGTAGGGCCCGGAGGGTCCTTGAACTGGTGGGAGGAGGCTGGCAGGCTGCCGGGGATGTCCCTCTCCGACCGCGACCGCGCGATCCTCGACTTCGAACGAAAGTGGTGGACCTTGCCCGGACCGAAGGAGTCGGCGATCCGCGAGCATTTGGGCCTGTCGGCGACCCGCTACTACAAGGCCCTCGGCGAGCTCGTCGACTCGCCTGACGCCCTCGGCTACGACCCCCTCGTCGTGCGGCGGCTGCGTCTCCGCCGCGACCTGCGCAGGCGGGCGCGCTACGAGGGGCCGGCCAGCGGGCGTCCCCAGATCCGTTGAGGAACTCCCGCCGCCCCGGCCAGCCCGACGACGGGTCCTTCTCGCGGTCGTCAGGCATGCAGCCCGGCCGCGGCGCGGCGCTGCTCGTGGTCGCCGTGCTGCTCGGCATCGTGCTCCTCAACGCGGCCGACGACGCCCCTCCCGACCGGGTGGCCGCCGGGACGAGCAAGGACGACGGCGAGTCGGAGGTGACCACGTCCACCGGCGTGACGACGACCGTCGTGATCCTGCCTGTGCGCGCGCCGGCCGACGTGAAGGTGATCTCGGCCAACGGCACGGACACCAAGGGGGTGGCCCGCAAGGCCACCGACCAGCTGAAGGCGGTCGGCTACAACGTGCTGTCGCCGACCGACGCCCCCAAGACGGCGGCCAGCGCCGTGTACTTCGCCGGCGACTTCCAGCGGGAGGCAGAGGGCGTGGCCGCCAACCTCGGCCTCCCCCCGACGAGCGTGCAGCCCGTCCCCACCCCGGGGCCGCTCGCCGATCCCCGGGGCGCCGACGTCATCGTGGTCGTCGGTCCGGAGCTGGCCCAGACCCTGGCCCGCCCCACCACCGCAAGCACCACGGCCGGCGCGACCACGACCACCACTGCGGCGCGGACGACCTCCAGCACCACCCGGCCCTGACCGGCCGTCGCCGGCGGCCCCTCAGGCGATGCGGCGGGACGTGGACCACACGTCCACGTCCAGCGTGCCGGGTACCGGAACGCCCGACACTCCCGGCGGCGGTAGCAGCGTGACCGCGTAGCGGCCGGTCGTGCGGGCCGTGACGGTGTCGACCTCGTGGTCGTCGAGGTCGTAGTCCACCCGAGCCCTCGTGGCCAGGGTGCCCTCGAGGGCGAGCCGCCCGCCCGTGTCCGCCGCCGTCCGCCGCACGGGCAGCCGGTAGTCCGTGTCCACCCTGGCCAGCGACTTCCCCGCCGCCACGGCCAGTGCGACGAGGCGGCCGTGCCCGGCGAGGCGCGCGGTCGAGGGCCCCGCGTCGGCCAGCCGCACAGGCCCGTCGACCGCCCACCTGTCCCCGGGCGCCAACGGGCGGGCCGGCGGGGCGGCCGCCCCGGCCGGGAAGATCTCCGACACACCGAGGCCGCCGAGGACGTCGGCGGGGACGCCCTCGATCCGCTGGACCTCGCTCAGCTGGCCGGCCCGGCCGAAGCGGACCACGAAGGTGGCATCCGGCACGCCTTGCTCATGGAGCCGTACCTCCACCCGGGTGCCGTCGGGCCCCGACTCGAGCACGCGGTGGTGGGCGGTCAGCGCCGACGACGTCACCCGGCGCCGGGGCACCTCGTCGCCGATCGACGTGACGGTGACGGCGCGCACCGAGGTCCGGTACACGGCCACCGCCCCGACGGCCGGCCGGTACGAGATGCGAACCGTCCCGGAACCACAGGCGGGCAGCAGGACGAGGGGGACCAACCCGGCGAGCGCCCTGCGCCCCCGACGACGGAGCGTCCACCAGCGGCACTGCCTGGACGCGCTCACCGCCGACCCGCGGCCACCGCACACCTGGGCTGCCCCATCACGGACCCACGATCCCACGAGCGGGCCGGGCCCCATCCCAGCGGTCCGGAAGGGACCGCCCGCCGTGCCCGGGCCCGGGCGACCCATACGGTCACGGGCTACGGTCACCCGAGGTGGCGGACGACGGGCTGTTCGAACGATTCAGGAGCCACCCGCACGCGTCCGGCATCCTGTGCGACTTCGACGGGACCCTGGCACCCATCGTCGACGACCCGGACGCGTCGCGACCTCTTCCCGAGGCGGTCGACCTCCTGCACCGGCTGGCCGCCGTCTACCGCCGGGTCGCGGTCATCTCGGGCCGGCCGGCCGGCTTCCTGGCCGCCCACCTCGAACTGGCCGCCCACAGCCACGGCGGCGCAGCCGGCGACGGCCTGGTGGCCGTGGGCCTGTACGGCCTGGAGCGGGCGGAGGGCGACCGGGTGGACACCGACCCGCGCGTCGAGGAATGGCTGCCGGTGATCGAGGAGGTGGCGGCCCTGGCCGACGCCGAGGCGCCGGAGGGTGTCTTCGTCGAGCGCAAGCGGCTCTCCCTCGCGCTCCACTACCGGACCGCTCCGTCGCACACCGACTGGGCGACCTCGTGGTCCGCCGCCCAGGCGGACCGCACAGGGCTGCTCCGCCACCCGGCCCGGATGTCGGAGGAGCTGCGCCCGCCCCTCCCGGTCGACAAGGGCACGGTCGTGGCCGGGCTGGCCGAAGACCTGGGCGCCGTGTGCTTCCTGGGTGACGACGTCGGCGACGTCCCCGCCTTCGACAGCCTCGACGAGCTGGCTCGCACCCGCCCGATGGCGGCGGTCAAGGTGGCGGTGCGGAGCGAGGAGTCGCCGGAGGCCCTGCTCGACGCCGCCGATCTCGTCGTCGACGGTCCCGAGGGGGTCGTAGACCTGCTCAGGTGTCTGCTCGAGCCGCCGCCGTCGTGACGAGGGCGAGCTGATCGTCCAGCCAGTCCTGGGGTGACCGCCGCCGGGCCGCCTTGCGGAGGATGGCGGCGCGCCCGGCCCGCTCGTCGGGCCCCATGGCCAGGGCCCGCGAGAGGGCGGCGGCGGTACCGGAGACGTCGAACGGGTTGACCGAGATGACACCGTGGGCGAGCACGTCCCACACGCCGGCCTCGGTGCTGAGGGCCAGCACGCCGTCGCGCTCGTTGAGCACGGGGCCCTCCATGGCCACCAGGTTGAGCCCGTCGCGGATGGGGTTCACCAGGAGCACGTCGTAGCGGCGCAGCGCGGCCACCGATCGCGGGAACGAGTCGCTCGTGTCGAGCAGGACGGGCGTCCACGACGGGGTGCCCCAGGTGTTGTTGATGCGCTCGACCAGCGCTTCCATCTCGCTCCGGTAGGCGAGGTACTCGGGAAGGCCGTCGCGTGAGGGGTACACGCACGCCGCGAACACGACACGCTCGCGCCACTTCGGCTCGGCTTCCAAAAGCGCCTCGAAGGCGACGAAACCGCGCAGCAGGTTCTTCGAGAGCTCGATGCGGTCGACCCGCACGATGAGGCGGCAGTCGCCCACCCGTTCCTCGAGCCGGACCAGCTCGGCCGTGGACTCCGGGGACGCGGCGATGGCGGCCAGCGCGTCGGTGTCGATGGCGGCGGGGGACACGTAGGTGGACGGTGTGACGCCCAGCGTTGCTCGCGCGCACGCCTCGAAGGCGGCCGACCACCGGGCCGCATGGAACCCGCTCGCGCCCTGGCTACACATGGCGGAGAGGAGCTCGGCGGCCACCGCGTCGGGGAGCACCCGCAGCGCGGACGGGTCGCAGAACGGCGTGTGCTGGAAGTACCCGGTGTGGAGGTCGGGGCGAAGCGCGGCCAGCACGTCGGCAACCAGCGGCAGCTGGTAGTCGTGCACGAGCACGGTGCCGCCCTCGGGAGCCTCCTCGGCGGCGGCCCGGGCGAAGGCGTGGTTCACCTCCCGGAACGCGGCCCACGCCTCGTGCCAGCGCCGGTCGATCCGGGGCCGGCGGGGGAGGTCGTACAAGCCGTGACTGAGGAACCACAGGGTGCCGTTGGCGATGACGTCGTAGAACTGCTGGTAGGCGGCGGGGTCGATGGCCATGGAGCGCAGCCGGAAGCCTTCGGCCTCCACCACGCCGACGGCCGCCGCCTGGCGATCGGCGTCGCTGATGGCCGCCGCGATCCACGTGGCGCCCGTGCCGGCCACGGCGGGCCCGAGGCTTGAGACGAGGCCGCCGGCGCCCCGCCGGGCGACCAGGGAACCGTCGGGCCCGGTGCTGAAGGACAACGGACCTCGGTTCGAGACGACGACCAGGTCGGGGTGGCCCATGCCGGTGTCACGATACTTGTGTGCCCCACGCCGTCGCCGCCCCCGACAAGTTCCGTGGGACGGCGTCGGCGGCCGAGATCGCCACCGCCGTCGCCCGGGCCTCGCAGCGGTGCGGCTGGACGTGTGACCAGGCCCCCGTGGCCGACGGCGGCGAGGGGACGCTGGAGGCGGTGGGCGGCAACGTGCGGTCGGCGCGCGTCCGGGGACCGCTGGGCGAGACGGTCGAGGCGGAGTGGCGCCTGCTCGCCTCGCCGCCGGGCGGGGCGGCGGGCAGCGGGCCGACGGCGGTGGTGGAGATGGCCCGCGCCACCGGCCTCCACCTGCTGGGCGGGCCCGAGTGGAACGACCCCATGCGGGCGTCGACGGAGGGCGTCGGCGACCTCATCCTCGCCGCCGTGGCGGCCAAGGCCCGGCGGGTCGTCGTCGCCGTGGGCGGGTCGGCGTCCACCGACGGCGGCCTCGGGTGCCTCCAGGCCCTGCACCCCCGCGGCCGGCTGGCCGGCGTCGACCTGGTGGTGGCGTGTGACGTCACCACCACCTTCGTCGACGCGGCCGAGGAGTTCGCGCCGCAGAAGGGGGCCTCACCGGCGCAGGTCGCGCTGCTCCGCCGCCGGCTCGAGCGGCTGGCCCAGGTGTACCTCGACGAGTACGGCGTCGACGTCCGCTCCATTCCCGGGTCGGGAGCGGCAGGGGGGCTGGCCGGTGGCCTGGCCGCCCTGGGCGCGACCCTCCTCCCCGGCTTCGACCTGGTGGCCGACACGATCGAGCTGGCCGAGCGCATCGACGGCGCCGACCTGGTGGTGACGGGCGAGGGGTTTCTCGACGCCCACTCCTTCGCCGGCAAGGCCGTCGGTGGCGTCGTGGAGCTGGCCGAGGAAGCGGGCGTCCCGGTGCTGGTGGTGGTGGGGGAGGCGTTTGCCGACAGCCAGGTGCCGACCGTCTCGCTGGTCGACCGCTTCGGCCGCGAGCGCGCCTTCAACGAGACGCTGGCATGCGTCGAGGCGGCGGTGGTCGAGCACCTCGTGGCGTTACCCTGAGGGGGTGACCGAGCGCGTCCGACGGGCGGGCCAGGTGTGCTGGGCGGCCGTGGGGGTGGCGACGCTCCTGGCTGTGGTGGGCCTGGTGCTGTGGACCGTGCGGGTCATCTTCCCGCCCCTCGTGCTGGCGGGCGCCATCGTGTTCCTGCTCAACCCCGTCGTCACGGGGCTCCAGCGCCGCGGCGTGCCCCGAGCAGCCGGCGCCGGCATCTCGTACCTCGGGGTGATCGGCGTGCTCGTGCTGGCCGGCGCGCTGATCTACCCGATCGCCGCCGACCAGGCTCGGGAGCTGGGCGACGACTGGCCGGAGATCAAGGCCAAGGCCGAGGGCTGGATCGACGACGCGGCCGAGACGTCCGAAGGGACGTTCTTCGAGTTCACCCGCCAGGACCTCGAGGACGCGTTCAACAGCGACAACACCACCTTCCGCCAGCAGCTCGACCAGGCGCGCGACGTCGGCTTCAAGATCTTCCACGTCCTGCTCATCCTGTTGCTGGCGCCGATCATCGCCTTCTACCTCCTGGTCGACGCGCCGCACGTTCGGGAGGTGATGGAGTCCCTCGTGCCGGTAGGCGTCAAGGACGAGGTGAACCACGTGGCCCACCGCCTCAACCGGGCCATCGGCGGGTTCTTCCGCGGCCAGCTCGTGGTCGCCATCATCGTCGGCGTCATGTGCTCCGTGGGACTCCTCATCATCGGCCTGCGGTTCTGGTTCCTGGTCGGGATGATCGCCGGGTTCTTCAACATCGTCCCCCTGATCGGCCCGTGGGTCGGCGGGGTCCCGGGCATCGTCATCGCTCTCACCACCGGGACGCCCCTCCAGGCGGTGGGGGTGATCATCGTGATGGTGGTGGCGCAGCAGGTCGACAACCACTTCATCACCCCCCAGGTGATGCAGCGGGTGGTGCATCTGCACCCGGCGGCGGTGATCCTGGCCCTCCTGGCCGGGGGGTCGCTCGGCGGGTTCTTCGGCCTGCTCCTCGCCGTGCCCGTGGCCGCCGTCCTCAAGATCGTGTGCGGCCACGTGTGGCACGTCCACATCCTCGACGAACCCCTCGTCCGGGCGGAGTCCCACGAGAGCGACGCGGAGGGCGACGGCGCGGTGGACGACGTCGGGCGACCGGGCCGCCGGGCCGCCGGCGCCTCCGCCCCGCGGGGGCGCCAGGACAGGGCCGGGGGAGACGACTCCGAGCGGGCGCCGCAGGTCTCCGGTCCTCGCAGTCCCTGAGGTCGTGCCGTTCCCGTCCCTGCGAACCGCCGGCCGGGAGAATGGTTTGCGAACGTGGTGGCCCAGGGGCCACCATGGAGCCCGTCATCCAGAGCGGTCGAGGGACCGGGCCCTGCGACACCGCGGCAACCAGCGGGCTTCGGCCCATCAGGTGCCACTGCCCGGAACGATGAGGAGGAACCCCAGCGTGGCAGCTCGTGCCCCAGGAAATCTTTGCGATGCTCGAACACCACTCCACCGGTAGTCCGGCAGGGCGCCCCGCCAGCGTGGACATCGCGAAGGGTTCCTTCCGAAGCACGACGAGTGGCCCGTTCGTCACCGGTCTCACCTGCCGCGAGTGTGGCCGCGCCTACCCGGCCGAGGCCCTGCACGTGTGCGAGTACTGCTTCGGGCCGCTCGAGGTCAGCTACGACTACGAGGCCATCGCCGCCAACGTCAGCCGCGACCGCATCGCCGCCGGTCCCACCAGCATGTGGCGCTACGCCGACCTCCTCCCCGCCGAGTCCAGCCATCCGGTGAGCCTGGGCGCCGGGTTCACACCGCTCGTGCGGGCCGACCGCCTGGCCGCCGAGCTGGGGCTCGGGGAGCTGTGGGTGAAGAACGACACGCTCAACCCCACGGGGTCGTTCAAGGACCGGGTGGTGTCGGTCGCGCTGACCAAGGCCCGCGAGCTCGGGTTCAAGGTGGCGGCGTGCGCCTCCACCGGCAACCTGGCCAACTCCGTGGCCGCCCACGCCGCCCGCGCCGGCATGGAGTCGATCGTCTTCATACCGCACGACCTCGAAGAGGCCAAGGTCGTCACCACCGCCATCTACGGCGGCCGGCTGGTGGCCGTCGAGGGCAACTACGACGACGTCAACCGCCTCTGCGCCGAGTTGGCCGGCGAGCACCCCACCTGGGCCTTCGTCAACGTCAACATCCGCACCTACTACGCCGAGGGCTCCAAGACCCTCGCCTTCGAGGTGGCCGAGCAGCTCGGGTGGTCGGCGCCCGACCACGTCGTGGTGCCGATCGCCTCCGGCAGCCAGCTGGTCAAGGTGCACAAGGGGTTCAACGAGCTGCACAAGGTGGGGCTGATCGACGAGGAGCCGCACGTGCGGGTGTCGGGGGCGCAGGCGGCGGGTTGCTCGCCGGTGGCCACCGCCTTCACGGAGAAGAGCGACCTCATCCGCCCGCAGAAGCCGAGGACCATCGCCAAGTCGTTGGCCATCGGGAACCCGGCCGACGGCTGGTACGCGCTCGACGTGATCCGCTCCACCGGCGGCGGTGTGGGCTCGGTGACCGACGACGAGATCGTGGAGGGCATCCGGCTGCTGGCCCGGACCGAGGGGATCTTCGCCGAGACGGCGGGCGGCGTCACGATCGCCACGCTGGCCAAGCTGGCCTCGTCCGGCGTGGTGCGGCCCGACGAGCGGGTCGTGGCCTACGTCACCGGGCTCGGCCTCAAGACGATCGACGCCGTCAGCCCCCACGTCGGGCCGACCGTTACGATTCGGCCGAGCATGGAGGCGTTTGCGGCCTTCATGGAGACGGAGAGCGGGCGATGAGCGTCACCGTACGGATCCCCACGCAGCTGCGCACCCTCACCGGCGGCGCCGGCGACGTGAGCCTCGACGGCGCCACGGTGGGCGAGCTGCTCAGCGCCCTCGACGCCGCCCACCCGGGCTTCGGCGAACGCCTCTTCGACGACGACAAGAAGCTGCGCCGCTTCGTCAACGTGTTCGTGGCGGACGAGGACGTCAGGTTCCTCCAGGGCCTCGACACGCCCGTTTCCCCAGGTCAGACGGTATCCATCGTGCCGGCGGTGGCCGGCGGCATCTGAACGAGCGGCGCCCGCCATGCTCAACTGGGGGGGCCACTGTGCCGATAGCCGAGCATGGCCGAGGTGCTGATCGTCGACGACGACGACGACATCCGGGCGATCCTGGCGTTCACGCTGGAGGACGCCGGGTTCGACGTCCGTGAGGCCGCGGACGGGAACCAGGCCGTGGCCGCCCTCGAGGCCCGGGCGCCGGACTGCCTCGTGCTCGACGTGATGATGCCGGGCTTCGACGGTTTCGGCGTACTGCGCACCCGCCGCCAGTCGAACCTGGCACCCGACGCCCGCGTGATCCTGCTCACGGCCAGGACGGCCGAGCGCGACTTCGTGCGGGGATGGGAGCTCGGCGCCGACGAGTACCTCACCAAGCCCTTTGATCCCGACGAGCTCGTGGTCACCGTGCGCAAGCTGCTGAAGAGCTCGGCATCGCAGCTCACCGAGCGCCGCGAGTCCGAGTTGAAGAAGGCGGAGCTGCTCGAGCGCCTGGAGTCGGCCTTCAACAGGCCCGGCGTCAGCCCCCTCTCCTAGCTCGGCTCCCGGGGTCTGCAGGCCGCTCGGGCGCCGCCGGAACCGGTCCGCCGGAGCTCGGGAAGTCCCCCTCCCGTTGGCACTCGCTTGCGTTGAGTGCCAGCCCGTCGTAGCATTAGCACTCAGATACCGAGAGTGCTAACGCGCTACAACTCGCCCCGAAATCCCCGGGAGGGAACTGCATGCCCAAGATGATCGCCTTCGACGAGCAGGCCCGCCGCGCCCTTGAGAGCGGCATGAACCAGCTCGCCGACGCCGTACGCGTCACCCTCGGCCCCAAGGGCCGCAACGTCGTGCTCGACAAGAAGTGGGGTGCCCCCACGATCACCAACGACGGCGTCTCCATCGCCAAGGAGATCGACTTGGAGGACCCCTACGAGCGCATCGGCGCCGAGCTGGTCAAGGAGGTCGCCAAGAAGACCGACGACGTCGCCGGTGACGGCACCACCACCGCCACCGTGCTGGCCTGGGCCATGGTCCGCGAGGGCCTGCGCAACGTGGCCGCCGGCGCCAACCCGATGTCGCTCAAGAAGGGCATCGAGGCCGCCGTGGAGGCCGCCGTCGGCTCGCTCAAGTCGCTGTCCAAGGACGTGGAGTCCAAGGACCAGATCGCCCAGGTCGCCTCCATCTCGGCCGCCGACACCGAGATCGGCGGCATGATCTCCGAGGCCATCGACAAGGTCGGCAAGGACGGGGTCATCACCGTCGAGGAGTCGCAGACCTTCGGCATGGAGATGGACCTGGTCGAGGGCATGCGCTTCGACAAGGGCTACATCTCCCCCTACTTCGTCACCGACCCCGAGCGCATGGAGGCCGTCCTCGAGGACCCCTACATCCTGCTGGTGGGCTCCAAGATCAGCGCCGTGCGCGACATGCTGCCCGTGCTCGAGAAGGTCATGCAGTCGGCCCGCCCGCTCGTGATCATCTGCGAGGACGTCGAGGGCGAGGCCCTGGCCACCCTGGTGGTCAACAAGATCCGGGGCACCTTCAAGTCGGTCGCCGTCAAGGCGCCCGGCTTCGGTGAGCGCCGCAAGGCCATGCTGCAGGACATCGCCATCCTCACCGGCGGCCAGGTCATCACCGAGGAGGTCGGCCTCAAGCTCGACAGCGTCGACCTCTCGCTGCTCGGCACCGCCCGCAAGGTCACGGTCACCAAGGACGAGACCACCATCGTCGAGGGCGCCGGCTCCGACGACGAGATCAAGGGCCGCATCGCCCAGATCAAGGCCGAGATCGACAACACCGACTCGGACTACGACCGGGAGAAGCTGCAGGAGCGCCTGGCCAAGCTGTCCGGCGGCGTGGCCGTCATCAAGGTCGGCGCCGCCACCGAGGTGGAGCTCAAGGAGAAGAAGCACCGCATCGAAGACGCCGTCTCCACCACCAAGGCAGCCGTCGAGGAGGGCGTGGTCGCCGGTGGCGGCGTCGCCCTGCTCCGCTCGCAGGCTGCCATCCTCGACCGCATCGAGAAGCTCGAGGGCGACGAGGCCACCGGTGCCCGCATCGTGGCCCGGGCCGTCGAGGAGCCGCTGAAGCAGATCGCCGTCAACGCCGGCCTCGAGGGCGGCGTGGTGGTCGAGAAGGTGCGCAACCTCAAGGGTGGCAACGGCCTCAACGCCGCCACGGGCGACTACGAGGACCTCTACAAGGCCGGCGTCATCGACGCGGCCAAGGTCACCCGCTCCGCCCTCCAGAATGCAGCCTCCATCGCTGCGCTGTTCCTCACCACCGAGGCCGTCATCGTCGACAAGCCGGAGGACAAGGCAGCGGCCGGCGCCGGCATGGGCGGCCACGGCGGCGGGATGGACGACTTCTAAGCCGTCCCCACGCCACAGAAACGCAGCGAACGGCCCTGGTCCCCGACCAGGGCCGTTCCGCGGCACGCCTCGCGCCGACACCCGGACCCGGCGCCTCTGTCCCTCCGCCGCCGCCCCCCGCTGGCGCCCGCTCCGCCCCCCGGCCGCCGCCAGCTGGCGCCGACACCCGGAAGATGCGCTGAAAACATCCGGATTCCGGATGAAATCAGCGCATCTACCCGGCGGCGGCGACTGCCACGTGGTGCGACACCACCTGGCAGACCCAGTCCGGGCTCCGCGTGAGATCCGCACACACGAATCGGACGACCCGCCAGCCCCGCAGGCCGGCCTCGATGTCGCGCCGACGGTCGCGCTCGAAGTCCTCGACCTGCGTATGCCAGCGCCGCCCGTCGACTTCCACGATGAGGCGAGCCTGCGGGTAGGCGGCGTCGACCCGGCCGTCGAGGGAGAGGGCAGGAAGGGGATGCTGCCGCTCGGGCGGAGGTAGCCCACCGGCGTGCAGGACCCTGAAGAGGAGCGCCTCGAGCTCGCTGGCGGGAGGCACGTGACCCGGGCCGAGGCCATCGATGATCGACGCGAGCACCCCCGTCCCTGTTCGCTTCGCCCGGCGACCCGCCGCGACCTGTTCGCCGAACGGGCCGAGTCACAGCCGGCCGTCGGTCAACAGGTGGTGGATCACCGACGCCAATTGCGGAGCTCCAGTCACGCCGGCCAGGTCGACGAGTGTCCGCTCGATCGTCGTCACGGGGAGGTGGTCCATCCGTCGCACCGCCGTGGGGGGCAGTGCGCTCTGGTGAACCCGCCAGCGCCCGCCGCGCCCGCGATGGCGTGGCACCGTGATCTCCGGCGCACCGGGTCGCATCCCGGCGAAGCCATGGAGCACCGCCGCCGCCCGGTGGGAGATCACCGACTCGGGGCCGAGGTCGAGGTGCGCAACCATCAGGCGTCGATGCCAGGTGTGCACACCCCCAACCAGGCCGTAGACGCCTGGCGCCTCCGCCGTCCAGGTGGCGCTGGCCAGTCGACGTTGGATCAGGGACCCGGTGGCGCCGACCGCCAGGGCCTGTTGGCGGGCGAACACGCCGTGCTGGCCACTGGCCAGCCGGGCGATGGCTGCATCCACGTTCCGTGCCGTCACGCGCCGCATCCTTGCGCCCGCCTGTGACACCGTCGGAGCCTCACCCTTTCGCCGGGGCCCGGCCACCTGACGCTTGCCGTCGGAGAGGTGCTGGATGCATCGGCGTCCCGATGCATCTGCCTCAGGAGCTGCGCCGGAGCCGGCGCCGGGTGCGGGCGCTGTCGTCAGGCGGATGGGGGGCGGGGCCGCCGGTGGTGGCGGCCGCCGCGGCGGCGGCCCCGCCGAGGCGGCGGGTGGTGCCCGGGCCGGCGACGAGAGTGGCGGCGAGGCCGCTCGCCACGCCCATGAGGAGGAGCCAGGCGAGCACGCCGAGCGTCACCTTCGACGCTGGGGCGGGCACCGAGGCCGCCGCAGCGGTACTCGAGTGGTCGCTCACCACGGCCCCGGCGCCTGCTGCGACCCCGTCGGCGGCTCTCCCGGTGGCATCGGCCGGGAGCTCCGGCGCCCCCGGGAGCCCCTGGACCGGACCGCCATCGGTGGGCGGCGGCGGGGGAGCGCTCGCCGCCTCGCCCATGCGGACGGTGAAGAGGGTGGAGCGGAGGCTGAAGGCATGGTCGAACTCGATGCCGCTCACCGTGCGGGCCGTGCCCGCCCCTTCGACGGTGACCTGGACGACGCGGCCGGACGGGCCGGTCTGCGTCCGCACGGCGGTGACCCTCCCCCGGAAACCGACCCTGGCGGCGACGTCGCGCAGCGAGACCGTGACCGTCCAGGGCGCAGGGTCGCTGGTGGTGTACGCGGCAGCCCGGAGGTAGGGGTAGCCGGCGCTCGGGGTGCCGAAGCCCTCCTCGGTGGTCGCCGAGAAGCCACCCCCGTTGGCCGAGTACACGGCCGAGACCAGCGACCTGCGGTAGGTCAGCACCTGGCCGCGACTGGCCGCCACCGCCTTGTCCATCGCCGCGTACTCGGCTTGGGCGCCGAGGTACACCTGGCACTGCTGGGTATCGCACAGCTCGCCGCCGCCGGCGACGGCCCGGAGGGCGTACGTGCGGGCGGCGATGGCTTGGGCCCGCAGCGATGCCGCCGGCCAGGAGGGGTTGCGGACCTCGCCCATGCCGCGCAGGTACTGCTCCACGTCGACGTGGTTGACGAGCCGCAACGGGCCGCCGCCCACCGCCTGGAGGACCCCCCGGTACCGCGCGCCGCGCTCGGCCACCTCGATTGTGCCGCCGCCGTTCGGGACGGCCCACAGGGACCGGCCCGACGCCGCCCGCCCCGGAACCGTCGCCGGCGGGGCCGTGGTGGCCGCGGGTGCAGTCGTGGTGGTCAGCAGCGGGACGGTCGGAACGGGGAGGAGGGGGAGCGACGGAAGGGGGAGCAAGGGCTTGCCGGGAGCGGGCAGCAGGCCGAGCCCGGGCGCGGTGGTCGTGGTGGTGGGAGCCGTCGCAGGCGGCTCCTGCGCCGCCGCCTGCACTGACGCCGACCCTCCGCCCGCCGCCGCCAACGACGCTGCGCCGGACCCTCCGCCCGCCGCCGCGCCCTGCACTGACCCCGACCCTCCGCCCGCCGCCGCTCCACCGGCCGCCGCCGCTCCACCGGACGCCGCCGCCAACGATCCCGGGCCGCCGGACGTCCCTGCCGCGGGAGCGGCGGCCAGGCCTCCGGCGGCCACCTCGACGACGAACTGGCGGCCGTCCCAGCGCAGGCGGGCCTGGCCGCCCGGCACGATGCGGAGCGGGAAGCCGGCCGACTGGCCGCCCTCCCGCGCATCGCGCACCTCGCCTCCGCTCGGGAAGCGCACGGTGGCACTGTTGGCCGGCGCCGTGAGCACCGACACCCGGACCTCGCCGCCGGCCCGGCCGATCGTCGCCCCGGGATAGAACTGGCTCAGGATCTGGTTCGTGCTGGAGCCGGCCTTGCCCATGGCGAGGGCGCCGTCCTGGGCCATCCCCACCCCGTGGCCGTGCCCGCGACCGTCGATGACGAGCACCGGGACGGCAGCGGCGGCGACCGGCGCGGCCCGCACCAGGCCGACCAGCACGACGATGACGAGGGCCCGGCGCACGGCCGGCATTCTCCCGCGGCGGTTCCTTGCCCGGAAATCGCGCGAGGAACCGAGCGCCCGGGCCGCAGGTACCCTGGAGACGTGGCACCTGGCCGCCGGCTCCGGCGCGTTGCGAACACGGTGGTGGCCGTCCTGGCCGCCTCGATCGCCCTCGCGGCCTGCGGCGCGCCGAAGTACCACTACGTGAAGAGCACGAGCAATCGCACCTTCATGCGCGTGCCGTCCGAGTGGAAGCTGTACGACGAGGACGAGCTGCTGGCCGCCAGCGACGATTCCGCCGAATCGAAGGAGCAGTTCAAGAAGCTCACATGGTCGGTTGCCTTCGACGCGTCCCCCAAGCCGTCGCTCGACCACATTCTCAGCCAGACCAGCCACCCCAGCGGCCTGGTGCAGGTGCGCACCCTCCTGCCCGAGCAGCGCGACTCGTTCAAGCTGGCAGACCTACGGTCGCTGCTACTGCCGTTCGACCCCCTCTCGGAGGACGCCCAGACCCAGGGCGACGTGGAGGTGCTGGACCTGAAGGACGTGCGGCGCGACGGTGGGCTGCACGGCAGCGAGCTCCTCCTCAACCTCAAGTCGGCGGACGGCAAGCTGTTGAAGTGGCGCCAGATCGCGCTGATCGACGCGGCCGTGAGCAAGGTGCACGTCCTGGCCATCAGCTGTGACGACGCGTGCTACTCCGCCAACGAGGGCGTGATCGACACCGTCGTCGACTCGTGGAAAGTGAAGGAACGTTGACCTCACACACAGACAACGCGAGCAGCGGGCTGGCCTGGCCGGACCACGACTCCGGTCCGGTCCCGCCTCCTTCCGACGAGGCCCGCAGGCGGGACGAGCGGGAGACCCGCAAGCCGCTGGGCACCTGGGACCGGGTGAAGTTCCTCGTCCTCATCGGCGGCGTGTGGCTCGTCCTGGTCTGGGCGGCCATGGCCGACGACCCCAACCTGCCGTTCGGCGACGCCGTGCGCACCCACGTCCGGTCGAACGCCTGGCTCCTCGTGCTGTTCGGGTTGGAGGTCCTCCGCCAGCTCCATTACCTGATCAGCGAGCGGTCGGTCGGGTACCACCGGTGGTGGACCAACCGCTTCGCGGCTGCCGAGCGCCGCACCGGGAAGATGAACGACTGGACGCGCTACCGCATGGGTCGCGCCTTCAAGTTCCTCCTCGTGCTCGTGCTGGCCGCGGTCGTGCTCGGCAAGGCGTACGACGTCTCACCCGTGCAGGGCCTGTTCCGCCTGCCCACGGCGATCTGGGGCGCCATGCCGATGATCGTCCAGGTCATGTTCTTCATGTTCCTGGCCGTGATCCAGTTCGTCGCCATCTTCTGGTTCCTCTCACGCGGCGGCGTGGAGACGTACTTCCCCGAGGACATCAAGACCCGCTTCAGCGACGTGTGGGGCCAGGACCCGGTGGTCGAGCGGGTCAAGGAGAACATGCTGTTCCTCGAGAACCCGGAGTCGATCGAGGAGAAGGGCGGCTACGTCCCCGGCGGCATCCTGTTGTGGGGTCCTCCGGGCACCGGCAAGACGCTGATGGCCGAGGCGGTGGCGGGCGAGACCGGCAAGCCGTACGTGTTCGTGGATCCGGGCGCCTTCACCAACATGTTCATGGGCGTCGGCATCCTCAAGGTGAAGTCGCTGTTCCGCAAGCTGCGCAAGCTGGCCGTGCGCTACGGCGGCGTGATCGCCTTCTTCGACGAGGCCGACTCCCTCGGCAACCGCGGCGCAGGCGTGTCCGCCGGCTTCCGCTCGCCGGCCGAGGCCCACCAGTGGGAGCGGCTCACGTCCTGCAACGGGCTGAACTACACGTCGCCCGCCACCGCCTCGATGGTCGTGCGGGCCGGCATGGCCTCGGGCCTGGCCGCCGACGAGCATCCCGGGCTGGTGTCCCGCTTCGTCATGGGCGCCGGCATGGGCGGCGGCGGAATGGGGACGCTCCAGGCCCTGCTGTCGGAACTGTCGGGCCTGAAGAAGCCGCGGGGCTTCGTGAACCGGGTCGTGCGCCGCAGCCTCGGCCTGCGGCCCAAGCCGCCGCCCAAGTACCGGCTGATGATCATGATGGCCACCAACATGCCGCAGGCTCTCGACGAGGCCCTCCTGCGGCCCGGACGCGTCGACCGCATCTACAAGGTCGGGTATCCGTCGAAGGAGGGGCGCAAGCGAACCTACGAGGGGTACTTCGCCAAGGTGGCCCACGAGCTCACCGACGCCGACCTCGAGAAGCTGTCGGTCATGACCCCCTACGCCACGGGCGCCAAGATCAAGGACATGGTGAACGAGTCGCTCATCGTCGCCATCCGCGACGGGCGCAGCAGCATCACGTGGGGCGACGTCATGCGGGCCAAGCAGCTGAAAGACCTCGGGCCGCCTGAGGACGTGGAGTACATCGAGCGCGAGCGCCATGCCGTGGCCGTGCACGAGGCCTGCCATGCCGTCGCCGCCGTGAAGGTTCGCCGCCACCTCACCATCGACATCGCCACCATCGAGAAGGGCGGCACCTACCTCGGCATGGTCGCGTCCATCCCGCCGGAGGACCAGTTCACGCGGTGGCGCTCGGAGTACGAGGCCGACATCATCGTGAGCCTGGCGTCTCTCGCCGGTGAGCGCATCTTCTTCGGCGGCGACAACTCCTCGGGCGTGTCGGGGGACCTCGACAGCGCCACCCGGGTGGCCACCATGATGGAGGGCTACTGGGGGATGGGGTCCACGGTCGCGTCCCACGGCGTCACCCACGAGGTCGGCATCGGCGGCGGCGGCCGGCCCGGTTCCGGCGAGGGCAAGGACGGCAAGGACCGCGAGAAGGAGCTGCTCGAGAGCGGCCTGGGCCAGCGCATCGAAGAGAAGCTGGCCGATCTGCTCCACCGGGCCGAGCGGCTGCTCAGGGAGAACCGCCAGCTGGTACTGGCCGTTGCCCACGCCCTCGAGTCGAACAGGACGCTCACCGGCGAGGACGTCGTCGCCATCGTGGAGGGGCGGCAGGGCCCGCTGCTCGACGGGCGGCCCTACCACACGCCCGAGTTCCTGGAGCTGGCCGAGCAGTACCACAACGCCGCGGTGTCGGCCCACCAGGGCCACGGCGACGTGCTGCTGCCGTTGCCGCGCTGGTCGGCCAACGGCTCGAACGGCAGCGGGTCCAACGGCCACAACGGCCATCACGCCTTCCAGCCGCCGCCCGCGCGGACCGCCGTCGACGCCGAGGCCGAGGAGGTGCGCGTCCCCGACGCACCGGTCGACGAGGCCCACGCAGCGGAGAGCACGGCCGACGACGGTGCGCCGGCCGGTGACGGACCGGTCGCCGGTGAGGGCGGTCCGGTCGAGACTGTCGCGACCGGCGATGCTGATCCGGCCGAGGCGGCGTCCGACGGGGCGGACGACGCCGCTCCTGCGCCCGAGCCCCCCCGGCGCCGGCCGCGCCGGCCCCGTGACTGAGCACGGTCGTCCCGAGGCGGTCACCCCGTCGACGGGGTGGGGCGTCCTCCACCTCTTCTGCAAGGCCGGCCCCTCGGTCGACGCCGAGGCGGTGGTCAGCGCGGTCAAGGCGGCAGCCGGCGACGAGCACCAGGTCGTCTCGTTCGCCGTCCTCGGGCACAAGGCCGACATCGGCTTCCTGGCCATCGGCCCCGACCTGTGGCGGCTGCGCGCCTTCCAGACGGCGCTCACCACCGCCGGCCTGGTGGTGGCCGATTCCTACGTGTCGCTCACCGAGGTGTCGGAGTACACGAAGGGAATGCCGCCGGAGCTGCTGACCTCGCGGTTGTACCCGCAGTTGCCGCCCGCCGGCATGCCGGCCATCTGCTTCTACCCGATGTCGAAGCGCAGGGACCCCGGGCAGAACTGGTTCACGCTGCCGTACGAGGACCGCCAACGCCTCATGTTCGAGCACGGCACGTCGGGGCGCGCCTTCAAGGGCCGCGTGCTGCAGCTGGTCACCGGTTCCACCGGCGTCGACGACTACGAATGGGGCGTGACCCTCTTCGCCGTCCGGCCCGACGACCTCAAGGAGGTCGTCCACACCATGCGGTTCGACGAAGCCTCCGCCGTGTACGCCGACTTCGGCCCGTTCACGACCGGCCTCGTGGCGGACATCGAGGTCGTGCTGCGCCAGGCCGGCCTGTCGTAGCCACGCGCTCCGGGCGCAGGGCGAGCCGCGGCGACCGATCCCCTGTCAACCAGGCTGCCGGAAGAGGGTCTAGAGGCCCTAGAAAGCGGGCCACGACCGTTCTATAGGTTCGTAGGATAGGTCGTCCGACCTACGTGGTGGCCGTCGGAAGGGACGGCCGGAGACTGGGGGGTTTCTATGCAGGTTCGCCGGGCGCGGTTCAGTGCAAAGCGTGCCGTCGCTCTCACGATGCTGATCGTGGGAGCCGCCCTTCCGCTGGCGTTCACTCTCCCGAGTGATGCGCTGTCCCCGGGCACTTTTGTCGGGAATGACGGGAACCTCACGAAGGAGGGATCGACGACCGACTGGTGCAACAAGACGGTCGCCGAGCTGGCCGCCCAGGCGCCGCCGAACACCAACGTGTGCCCGGCCGGGGCGAAAGCCCCGAACCTCGTCGTGCAGCTTGACAAGGAGTCCGGGTCGTCCACCGACGACGCCTTCAGCAACGGGACGAAGGACGACGACGATCCGCCCACGGTGGGTACGGGTGGCGTGCCGCCGAACAAGGACGACCTGGTGCGCTTCTACGTGGCCAACGAGAAGGTCGCCGGCAAGGACTTCCTCTACCTCGGCTACGAGCGCATCGCCCCGAACGCGGCCTCTGCGCACGAGGCCTTCGAGTTCAACCAGAACAAGTGCGCCTACGGCGGTGACCCACTCACGGTCACGTCCGACTCGGTGTGCAGCGCCAACGGGGTCACGCCCGCCCGCAAGGCTGGCGACGCGCTCTTCTACTACGACTTCGAGGGTGGATCCGACGCGCCGGTGATCTCGGTGTCGCGCTGGATCACGGCCGGCTCCGGCGACCTGTGCGAGGTCCCGAGCAACAAGAAGCCCCCGTGCTGGGACAAGAAGGTCGCTCTCGACGCGAGCAAGGCAGAAGCGCTCACGAACAGCACGGCCGTACTGGACCCGCTCAACCCGGGTGCGCCCCGCACGATGCAGCCGAACGAGTTCGGCGAGGCGGCCATCAACCTGACCGACTCCAACCTGATCCCGACGGACAGCTGCCTCGGCTTCGGGAGCGCCTACGTCGCCAGCCGCTCCTCGGGCAACTCGTCGCAGTCGACCCGCAAGGACTTCATCGCACCGGCGCTGGTGAACATCAACAACTGCCAGCCGGCGACGATTTCCATCAAGAAGGTCGACCAGAGCGGCGCCAACCTCGGTGGTGCCACCATCGGCCTGTACAACGACGAGGCCACCGCCGCCCTCGGCCACGGCGTCTGGGAGCCCACCAGCACCCTGGCGACCGTGTCGGTGCCTGGTGGGAACACCGACACCACGGTGACCAACCCGTGCGTCACCACGGCCGCCGACTCCACCTGCAACTGGACGGTGACCGGCACGGGGACCAGCCACTTCCTTATCCGGGAGACGGCTGCCCCGGCGGGCTACAACCTGAACACGACGGCCGTGCACGTCGACGTGACGTTCTCCTCGTCGGTCCAGAACCTGGTCCAGGCCGACATGGTCAACATCCCGGCGAATCGTGATCTGGTCGTCAAGAAGATCGACGACGACGATCCGGCCAATCCCGTGTCGGGCGTGGTGTTCAAGGTGGTCGAGGACGTCAGCCCGGCCAGCGACTTCGGTGCGGCCGAGCGGACGGCATACGCCTCGGCGACGGTGAAGACCTGCACCACGGGGGCGAACGGCCTGTGCACCGTCACCGACCTCGAACCGGCCAAGTTCTACTGGGTCGTGGAAGCGTCCCGCCCCGCCGGGTACGGCGACGACACCGGTGCGTCCAGCTGCACCGTCTCCACCGGGCCCGACGTGGTGAAGCGGTGCCGCCGGATCGAGGTGCCCATCGGCACCGGCTCCGTGGGACCGGTCGGAGCGACGTTCACCAACCCGCGCCTGTTCAAGGTCGTCACCATCGTCTGTCGCAAGACCGACGGCAAGCTGTACGGGTCCGAGGCCGCCTACGACGGCGCCGCCCTCACGGGCACGAACAACACGGCCACGTCGTCGACCGCCGAGGCCGCCATCTGTGCGATGACCGGATCGGCCGTGCATGACAACGTCACCTACGGGGAGCACTCACCGAACAAGGTGAACATCCCCCGCTAGGCAGGAGCGAGCGCAACAGCGACAGGAGCCGGTCTGCGAGGGCCGGCTCCTGTCGCGCCCGCTTCTCAGGCGACGGAGAAGCTCACGGACTGCGTCGCAGTGGCCCCCGACCCGTCAGTGGCGACCACCCTGGCGGTGAAGGTCCCCTTCCCCACCCGGCGACCGGCGTCGGTCAACCGGTCCCACGCCACGCTGGCCGTCCCGGCCGGCTCGCTCACGCCCGCCAGCAGCGTCCGCACGGTGGCGCCCTTGGCGTTCAGCACCGTGACGGTCACCCTTGCCGGCCCGGATGCGGACCACGACACCACACCCGAGCTGCGGACCGGGCTCGGGTTCACGGCCATACCGGAGACGGCCATGGCGGATGGCGCTGGCTCCGGTGCCGTCCCGGCCGGCGCAGTGGTAAAGGTGTCGTGCAGGAAGCGGCGGAGGCCCGGGACGGATGCGGCGGGCAGGATGGCGTTGTTCTCCTGGGAGGCGGCGCGGGCGGTCGCCGACCCGAAGAGCTGGCGGTAGTCCTCGGCGATCATCTCCCTCGGGGACCACGCGTGCGAGGTGTTCAAGCGGGCGTCGCCGGTGAGGTCGCGGGCCTCGAGGTACGAGGCGAAGGTGGGGTCCTGCTGGGTGATGTAGGCGTGGTACAGGCTCCATGCGTGCCCGTACTCATGGGCCAGCTTCGAGTCGCCGCTGTCGAGCCACGAGAGGTACGACGCGTACACGTCGGCGCCGTAGAGCTCGTAGCGCCCGTCCGACCCGATGCTCGCGCTTGTTGTCGCCGTGTCACCGCCTGAGCCGAGGTCGAAGTGGATCTTCACGGCCGGCGCCTCGGGCCCCACGAGCCCGAGCATCACGCGGTCGTAGACTTCGCGAGCCGTCACCACGTCGTCGTAGCTCTCCACGCGCATGCCGTTGGGCGCGGCGTACTGCGAGATGGGGTTGCCGAGCGTCGTGGACCGGACGATGGGCCGCCACCCGAAGTCGGCGGTGGCCGCGCCGGACAGGTCAACTGCGCGGTCGGGCCGGAGCGACCCGGTCGTGCTCGGCACCCAGTCGGTGCGGATGGCCCGCCACGCCGAGTCCTCCAACGAGACGACGTAGCTCGCGGCGTCGAGGCCTCCGAAGCTGTAGCGCCCGGACCCGTCGGCAACCGTCGTGCCGTAGTACACGGTCTGCGTGCCGTCGAAGAGGTAGAACTGCTGGTTTGGGATCCTCGGCTCCCCGGAGTCGAGGACGCCGTTGCGGTTCAGATCCTGGAACGCGGTCCCCGAGATGGTGCCGGTGCCCGCTTCAGCGGCCGAGACGCCGAACCCCGCCCCGATGATCGCAAGGGCCGCGGCGACAGCCATTCTGGCCTTCGCCTTCGACGATCGGAGAACGGGCACGATGGCTCCCACTTGTCGTTGTCTCCCCGCAGATCGGCTGAGCGGCCTTCGGCGCGCTCACCGGTGTTCGGCAGCTCGGCTACCCGCTCGGGCCCGTGGCTTTGCGTCCCCACCTCTCGGTGGGTTTGCTCTTTCGCAGTTGCGTTCGTTCACTGACGTGGTCGGCAGTGCCGGAATCCGACTTGAAGGATCCCGAGACAACGGGGCGTTCGCACCGTTTCGCCCGGCCCTCGACGCTGCGAGGGCGGAGCTCGGGGACTTCTGCGGCGCCGCGTGCAGCCGCCGCCGCGTGCAGTCAGGTGGCCGGAGGAGGTCCCGGTGGCGACGACGGGCTACCGCCCACGTCGCCGCCGAGGTAGGCCGCCTTCACGGACTCGTCGTCGAGGAGGGCGGCGGCGGCGTCGCTGCGTACGATGCGGCCCGTCTCGAGCACGTAGGCCCGGTGGGCCCTGCGCAGGGCCTGGGCGGCGTTCTGCTCGACGAGCAGGATGGTGGTGCCCTGCCGGTTGATCTCGGTGATGATGTCGAAGATCTGGGCGACGAGCATGGGCGCCAGCCCCATGGAGGGCTCGTCGAGCAGCAGCACCTTCGGCCCCGCCATCAGCGCCCGCCCGATGGCCAGCATCTGCTGCTCGCCGCCCGACAGGGTGCCCCCGGGCTGGGCCCGCCGCTCCTCCAGGCGGGGGAACAACTCGAACACCCGGTCCAGTTCGGCGTTGACCACCGACCTGCCGCCCTTGCGGGCGTAGGCGCCCATCTCGAGGTTCTCGAGCACGCTCATCCCCGGGAAGATGCCGCGGCCCTCGGGAGCCTGCGACAGTCCACGCTCCACCAGCTTGTGGGCCGGCGTGCCGACGACGCTGCGTCCGTCGAACATGATCGTGCCGGAGGTGACCGGACGAAGCCCGGAGATGGTCTTCAAGGTGGTGGACTTGCCGGCGCCGTTCCCTCCGATGAGGGTGACGATCTCCCCCTCGTCCACGGCCAGGGAGACCCCCTTGAGCGCCTCGACCTTGCCGTAATGGACCCGGACGTCGGTCAGCTCAAGAAGCATCGGCCACCCCGAGGTACGCCCCGATGACGCGCTCGTCGGCCCGCACGGCCGCCGGCGGGCCGTCGGCGATCTTCTGGCCGAAGTCCAGGACGGCCACACGGTCGCACACGTTCATCACGAGACCCATGTCGTGCTCGATGAGCATCACCGTGAGGCCCGACTCGCGGATCTGGCGGATGAGCCCGATCAGCGACCGCTTCTCGGTGGGGTTCATGCCGGCGGCCGGCTCGTCGAGCAGGAGGATGCTGGGCCCGGTGGCGATGGCCCTGGCGATCTCCAGGCGGCGCTGGTCGCCATAGGAGAGGTTGCGGGCGGCATCTCCCGCCCGGCCGCGGATGCCCACGTAGGCGAGGAGGCGCTCTGCCTCCCGCCGGCCGTCGCGCTCCTCGCGCCGGTGGCGCGGGAGGCCGAGCACCGCTCCCGGGACGCTCGTGGCGTGGCGGGCGTCCACACCGACGAGCACGTTCTCCAGGGCGCTCAGTTCGGGGAACAGCCGGATGTTCTGGAACGTCCGGGCGATCCCGGCCTCGGTGATGAGGTGCGGCTTGCGTCCGACGATCGAGCGGCCGTTCAGGACGATGTCGCCCGACGTGGGGTGGAACACGCCCGTGATGCAGTTGAACAGGGTCGTCTTGCCGGCCCCGTTGGGCCCGATGATGCCGAAGATCTGGCCCCGGTCGACGGCCAGCGAGACCTCCGAGAGGGCCACCACTCCGCCGAAGCGCATGGTGAGGTCGCGCAGGTCGAGGACCACGTCGTCGGCGGCCACCGCGTCGGCGGCCACGGCGGCGGGCAGCTCGACTGCGCCGGGTGCTCCCTCGGCAGGGTCGGGAGCAGTCGCCGGGCTCGGACCGGCCGCCGGGTCAGCGCCCCCCACCGCGGCGCCGGCCGCCGGGTCCGAGACGACCACCGCCGGACCGGCCCCCGGCTCGGCGCCGGCCACCGGCGCGCCGGCCTGGCCGGACCCGCCGACGGCGACCGCCTCGGGAATGGTGGCCAGTGCCTGGTCGGGTGCCGCCTCCGCCAGCTCCGCCGCCCTCCGCCGGCTCGGGAGCAGGCCCTGCGGCCGGAACACCATCATGGCCACGAGTGCCGCCCCGAACAGCAGCACCCGGTACTCGGTGATGGTGCGCACGTCGCCTCCCGTGAGGGTGTTCAGGCGGTCGGTGAGCCACTCGCCGGCGGCCGCGTCGCGCAGGTACTCGGGCAAGGCGCCGATGGCGAAGGCCCCGGCGATCACACCGGGGATCGACCCCATGCCGCCCAGCACGACGGCGGCGAGGATGATGACGGAGAAGAAGAACGGGAAGTTGTCGGGGTTGATGAAGCCGACCTTGCTCGCGAAGATCCACCCGGCCAGTCCCCCGATCGACGAACCCATGGCGAAGGCCCACAGCTTCATGGTGAACGTGTGCACGCCCATCGCCTCAGCTGCGTCCTCGTCCTCCCGGATGGCCGACCACGCTCTGCCCACGCGCGAATGGGCGAGCCGGACGACGATCACGACGGCGAGTCCCACGGCGGCGAGGGTGAGGTAGTAGTAGGGGAGCGGCAGCAGCTCGAACCTCGCCGGTCCGAGCTTGCCGGGGTGGGCGATGCCGGTGATGCCCCGTGCCTCACCCAGCGACCCGCTGTTCTGCGCCACGATGCGGACGATCTCGCCGAAGCCGAGCGTCACGATGGCGAGGTAGTCACCACGGAGTCGAAGTGTCGGTGCGCCGAGGACGACACCCGCCACCATGGCGAAGAGGATGGCGAACGGCAGTGCCTCCCACGCCGTCCAGCCGTGGGTCCGGGTGAGCACGGCGGTGGTGTACGCGCCGACGGCGAAGAAGGCGACGTAGCCGAGGTCGAGCAGGCCGGCCGAACCCACCACGATGTTGAGCCCCAGCACCAGCAGGACGTACACGCCGACGGGGTAGAACAGCACCGCCTGGGAGTACCTCGACAGGTACGGCGGCCAGGCGACAGCGACGCCGACCAGGACGGCGGACACGAGCAGCTTCACCCACAGCGGCTGGCGGGCCCACAGGCGCGCCATCGGGTCGACCAGCGCGATGCGGCGGCGGATCTCGACGGCCCGTGCCCGCACGTGCATCACGCCCTGGCCCGCCCGAGCGACTCGCCGAGCAGCCCCGTCGGACGGAACATCAGCACCACGACGAGCACGGTGAAGGCGAACACGTCGGTCCACTCGCCGCCCAGCACGGTGGCGCCCCACTTCTCGAGCAGCCCGAGGAGGATCCCGCCGAGGAGGGCGCCGCGGATGTTCCCGATACCGCCGAGCACGGCGGCCGTGAACGCCTTGATGCCCGGCAGGAATCCGATGTCGTAGCGGGCCGATTCGAAGAACACGCCGTACAGCGTGCCCGCGGCCCCGGCCAGGACACCGCCGAGGAAGAACGTGAGCGTGACCACCCGGTCGATGTCGACGCCCATCAGCGCGGCGGTCTCGGCGTCCTGGGCGGTGGCCCGGATGCCGCGGCCGAGCCGGGACCGGGCGACGAAGCGCTCGAGGGCGAGCGCGAGCACGACGGCGGCGACGATGACGAGCACCTTGTCGGTGCGCACCGCCGCATCCTGGAACGTGAACAGCGTCCGCTTCTCCAGCACCCGTGGAAAACCCAGGAACTCCCGCCCATAGCGGGCCGCGAACAGCTCTTGGAGGAACAGCGACACGCCGATGGCGGTGATGAGGGCAGCGAGGCGCGGTGCCCCCCGCCGCCGCAAGGGTCGGTACGCCACCCGTTCGATGGCCACCGCCACCACGCCCGAGGCCAGCATGGCCACGACCATCACGGCGCCGAGGGTGAGGGCGAGGGCGAGGCCGGTCCTCGGTTCGTCCACCACGTCGATCCCCAGGCCGTCCATGGCGAAGAGGCTGGCGAAGATCCCGATCATGAAGATCTCGGAGTGGGCGAAGTTGATCAGCCGGAGGACGCCGTACACGAGCGTGTACCCGAGGGCGATCAGCGCGTAGATCGCACCCGCGGTCAGCCCGTCGATCGTCTGCGGCCAGAACTGGTCGCGCAGGCACGTGAAGCAGTGCTCGATGGTGGCTCCTCATGGGAGGGAGGCGCCCGTGGACGCCTCCCTCCCCGCCCGGTCCTGGCGGGACTCGCCTAGCTGCTGGTCAGCTCGGACGTCTTGCCGAGCTCGGTGATCTTCCCGCCCTTGACCTCGTAGACAAACACGTCGCCCGCCTTCACGTTGCCGTTGTCCTCGAACTGGATGGTCTTCGAGATGCCGTCGAAGCTGTCGAGGCCCTCGACGTACGCGAGCAACTTGGCTCGCGTGTCGTTGCCCTCGTTGACACCCTGGATGAGGATGTTGGCGGCGTCGTAGCCCTCGCTCGAGTAGGTGCCCGGCTCCTTGTTCACGACCTGCTTGTACTTCTTGGCGAACGCCCCCGGCGCACCGGCGATGTCGGGCGTGGCCAGCCGGCAGGGGCAGGTGAGCAGGGCGCCCTCGCCACCGGCGGCACCGGACGAGACCACGAAGCCGGGGTCGAGCGAGCCGTCGCCGCTGATGAACGTGGCGTCGACGTCGGCATCGGCCAGTTGCTTCTTGAACCGGCCCGCCTCGTTGTAGTAGCCGCCGTAGAAGACCATGTCGACCTTGGCGGCCTTCACCTTGTTCACCGCTACCGAGTAGTCCTGCGACTTCGGGTCGATGGCGTCGGTGGTGGACGTGTCGATGCCGGCCTCGGTGAGGAGCTTCACGACGCCCTCCCACAGGCCCTTGCCGTAGTCGGTGTTGTCGTGGACGAGGGCGATCTTCTTGGGCTTGAGCTTCGACGTCACGTAGTCGGCGATGCCCTGGGCCTGGACGCCGTCGTCGGGGATCACGCGGTGGAACGACTTGGTCGGGATGTCCGTGGGCAGCGTGACGTTGGTGGCCGACGCGCTGATCATCACGAGTCCGGCCTTGTCGAGGTCCGGGAGGACGGCACGGGTCTCACCAGAGAACGTGGGACCGACCACGGCGATGATCGACTCGTCCGGGATGTACTTGTCCTTCTGGCCCGGGGCCTGGGCCGGGTCGCCCTGGGTGTCGAACTCCTTGATGGCGAACTTGACGTCGCCGCCCTTCTCGTTGGCCTCCTGGACGGCGACGGTCATGCCGTCCCGGATGTTGATGCCCAGGTTGGCGTTGGGCCCGGTGAGCGGGCCGACGAAGGCGAGGTTCACCGTCTTGGTGGCGGCGCCTCCGCCGGTGGTATCGGTGGAATCGGCCTTGTCGTCGGAGTCGTCGCCGCACGCGGCGAGCACCATCGTGGCGGCCAGCAGTACCACGACAGCTCTCATGAAACCCTTGCGGGGCATCTTTTTCGCCTCCTGTGGCGCACGATCGTGCGCTCCCGCATCGAGCATACGCACGAGTGGCAGGATGGTCGGGTGATCCTCGGTCCCCCAGCAGCCGATCTTCGTCCCATTCGTCCCCGAGCGCCGCGTTCGTCACCTGTCGGGGTCGGCCGCGCGCCCCGGCCGGCGTCGCTGGGCCGGCTCCGGGCCCGGCTGGAGGAGCTGGCGCCGGTGGTCGTGGCCTTCAGCGGCGGGGCCGACTCCGCGTTCCTGGCATGGGTCGCCAACGACGCCCTGGGCGATCGGGCCCGAGCGGTCACCGCCGTCTCGCCGTCGCTCGCGACCGAGGAGGAGGCGGACTGCCGGGCGCTGGCGAAGGAATGGGGACTGCGTTGGACGGCGGTCGCCACGGATGAGCTGGCCGATCCCTCGTACACCGTGAACGACGGGCGCCGGTGCTACTGGTGCAAGACCGCGCTGGTCGACGCCCTGGCCCCGTTCACCGCTGCCGGTGCCAGGGTGGTGCTCGGGGTCAACGTCGACGACCTGGGCGACCACCGGCCCGGCCAGCAGGCGGCGGCCGAGCGCGGGGCGTCTTTCCCTCTCGTCGACGCCGGGTTCACCAAGGCCGACGTGCGGGCCGCGTCCCGGAGGCTCGGGCTGCGCACGTGGGACAAGCCGGCTGCCGCGTGCCTCGCGTCGCGGGTGCCGTACGGCACGCCGGTCACCATCGGCGTGCTGTCGACGGTGGCCTGCGCCGAGTCGGCCCTGCGGGCGCTCGGCTTCGGCCAGCTCCGCGTCCGCCATTACGGCGAGCTGGCGCGCATCGAGGTCGAGCAGGCCGATCTCGGGCGCGTGTTCGACGAGCGTGATGCGGTGGTCGCGGCCGTCCGGGGCGCCGGTTACCGCTACGTCACCGTCGACCTCGAGGGCTTCCGCTCGGGGAACCTCAACGGGGCGCTCGACCACGCCGGCGCTGCCGCAGGTCGTCGATGAGCACGGCTCGTGTGCGGCTCACGTTCCCCGAGCACCTCATCACCCAGCCCGTGCTGGCCCGGATGATGCGCCGGTTCGACGTGGAGCCGAACATCCGGCGGGCCAACGTCGAGGAGAAGGTCGGGTGGATCATGTGCGAGCTGGCCGGCGACCGCGAGCTGATCGAATCCGCCATCACGTGGCTTCGGGACGAGGGCGTCGAGGTCGACCGCCTGAGTGATGTCGTCGAAGGCTGAGCCCACCGGCGGGTGGGCGGCCACCACGGACGACCCCGCCGTGGCGGCGAGGGCGCAGGCGCTGGCCCAGGCCATCGACGCGGTGCTTCCCGCATGGGTCGAGCGCTCGGTCGCCCGCCTGCTGGTGGCCCATGCGCGCGACGCCGACCCCGCCACGATGGCCGAAGCCCGCGCCGCCGGCCAGGCGGCCCGGGCCGAGCTGGGCCCGCGCCTGCACGCCCTCCTGGAGGCCGACGTCGACGCCCAGCGCGGCAACCCGCTGGCCCTGCTGCGCCAGGCCGTCGCCTACCCGACAGCCGTGCTGCGGCGCGCCGGCGTCCCACCCGTGGTGCGCGACGACTTCGCCGAGACCCATTTCCCCGACGACGTGTACGACCTGGCCCCGGCGTCGTTCGCCGACGTCGACCCCTCGCTCCACGAGCCGGGCCTCGAGTGGGGCGCGGCCAAGGCCTGGGCCCACAAGCAGCGCCACGCCCGTCGCGCCCACGGCTCGAGCTCGTGACGCGCATCGCCGCCTACGTGCCCGACCTCATGGACCGGTCCAAGGTCGCCGCCGCCGGAGGAGACGACGTGACGTTCGTGGGGTCGCCCGGCGAGCTGGCCGCCGCCGCCGCCGAGGTCGTCGTGGTCGACCTGTCCCGCCCGGGCGTGCTCGAGGCGCTGCCGGACCTCGGTGGCGCACGGACGATCGGCTTCGCCAGTCACGTCGATCGCGAGCTGGCGGCGGCGGCCACGGTCGCCGGATGCGGCGAGGTGCTGCCGCGCTCTCGCTTCTTCTCCTCGCTGCCCGACCTGCTGGCCTGACGCCGCCTGCACGCTCGACGCTCAGTCGCGCGGCTCAGGGGGCCGCCGCCGCTCGACGGTCCAGCCGCCGTCGGCGATCTTGCGGGGTTCGAAGAACAGGCAGCCCTCGGGGCAGGCGAAGGGGTCGAGCTCGGAGACGTCGAGGCGGCAACGCTGGAGCTTCTCCTGCAACGACGTGGTGCGCTCGACGTAGTGCCGGCAGTCCGTGCGCACGCCCATACCCGTATGGTACGGCTCCATGGCCGAGCGGCTCGTGGTGGTGGGCGGCGACGCAGGCGGGATGGCGGCCGCCACCCAGGCCCGCCGCAGGCGGCCCGAGATGGAGATCGTGGCCCTCGAGCAGGGCCGTTGGACCAGCTATTCGGCCTGCGGGATCCCCTTCCTCGTCGGCGGCGACGTGGCCGGTATCGACGACCTGGTGGCGCGCGACCCGCAGAGCTTTCGCGACCGCTTCACCATCGACGTGCGGACGTGTCACGAGGTCACGGCCATCGACCTCGACGCCCGCAAGGTCGAAGTGCGCGACCACGGCCACGGCCGCACGTTCAGCCTCGGCTTCGATCTGCTCCACCTCGGCACCGGCGCCGTGCCCCTTCGACCCGACCTGCCCGGGATCGGCGGCGCCCAGGTCCACGGGGTCCAGAACCTCGAGGACGCCGCCCGTCTCCTCGACCGCCTCGACCGGCACGAGGTGCGCGACGTGGTGGTCGTCGGGGCCGGGTACATCGGCCTCGAGATGGCCGAGGCGTTCGTGCGTCGTGGCTGCGCCAGCGTCACGGTCGTGGAACGGGGCCCCGAGGTGATGGGCACGCTCGACCCCGACATGGGGGCCATCGTCGGCGCTGCCATGCGCAGGTTCGGCATCGACGTGCGCACGGGGGTGGCCGTCGAAGCCTTCGAACCGGGCACGGTGCAGACCTCGGCGGGCGACCTGGCCGCCGACCTGGTCGTGCTGGGCCTGGGCGTGGTGCCCAATTCCCGCCTCGCCTCCGATGCCGGGATCGCCACCGGGGCCAAGGGAGCAGTCGTCGTGAACAGCCGCCAGCGCACGTCGGCCGAGGGGGTGTGGGCGGCCGGGGACTGCTGCCTCTCCCACCACCTCGTCTCCCGCCAGCCCGTCCACCTCCCGCTCGGGACCGTGGCCAACAAGCAGGGGCGGGTCGCCGGCATCAACATCGGCGGCGGCTACGCCACCTTCCCCGGCGTCGTCGGCACCGCCGTGACCAGGATCTGCTCGACGGAGGTGGCCCGCACCGGGCTGTCGGAGAAGGAGGCGGCGGCGGCCGGGCTGGAGTGCGAAGCGGTCCGCATCACCAGCACCACCCGGGCCGGGTATTTTCCCGGAGCGGGCGAGATCACGGTGAAGATGCTCGCCGAGCGGCGCAGCGGGCGGCTCCTCGGGGCCCAGCTGGTCGGCCAGGAGGGGGCGGCCAAACGCATCGACGCGGTGGCCACCGCCCTCACTGCGGGGATGACCGTGGCCGAGGTCGTCGACCTCGATCTCTCCTACGCGCCGCCGTTCTCGCCGGTGTGGGACCCGGTGCTGATCGCGGCCCGGCAGGCGGCCAAGGCGGTGGACGACCGCTAGCGCCGGCGCGAGCCGCAGGGCATTCACGAGGACGTTTAGGTCATATTTGCGCGAGTATCCGGAAACGGGGCACAAACAGGCTCTCGCAATGCTGGCGGCACTCGGGAGGGGAGCGGATGGACTTCGACACCGGCAACACGGCCTGGGTCCTCACCTCGGCTGCACTGGTGCTCTTCATGACGCCCGGTCTGGCCTTCTTCTACGGCGGGATGGTGCGGTCGAAGAACGTGCTGGGCATGCTCATGCAGAACTTCTTCTCCATGGGTCTGGTCAGCGTGTTGTGGGCCGTCGCCGGCTTCAGCCTGGCATTCGGCGACGGCGGCGGGTGGATCGGCAACCTCGACTTCGCCGGCCTCAAGGACGTGGGCAGCGCCGCTCTGGAGCTTCCCGGCTACAGCGGCGCCTTCGCCCTGTCCATCCCGCCCATCGTGTTCTGCGCCTACCAGATGATGTTCGCGGTGATCACGCCCGCCCTCATCACGGGCGCCATCGCCGACCGCGTGCGCTTCGCCGGGTGGGCCACGTTCCTCGGCCTGTGGCTCGTGCTCGTGTACGCCCCGGTGGCCCACTGGGTGTTCAGCCCCACGGGGTGGCTGTTCGAGCGGGGCGCGCTCGACTTCGCCGGCGGCACCGTCGTCCACATCAACGCGGGCGTCGCCGCGCTGGCCGTCGTGCTCGTGATCGGGAAGCGGAAGGGATGGCCCCGTGAGGCCATGCCCCCGCACTCGCTGCCGCTCACGCTGCTCGGGACCGGGATCTTGTGGTTCGGATGGTTCGGCTTCAACGCCGGCTCGGCCCTGAGCTCGGGGAACCTGGCCGGCCAGGCGCTGATCAACACGCACCTGGCGGCGGCCTCCGGGATGCTCGGGTGGTTGCTCACCGAGAAGCTGAAGGAGGGCCACGCCACCACCCTGGGCGCCGCGTCCGGAGCGGTGGCCGGCCTGGTGGCCATCACCCCGTGCGCCGGTTTCGTCGGCGGCATGGCGCCCGTCGTGATCGGCTTCGTCGCCGGCGTCGTGTGCCTCCTCGCCATCCAGCTCAAGTTCAAGTTCGGGTACGACGACTCGCTCGACGTGGTCGGCGTCCATCTGGTCGGAGGGATCGCCGGGTCGCTCCTGCTCGGTTTCTTCGCCGACAAGACGGTCAACGAGCTCGGTGCCGACGGTGTCTTCTTCGGCGGCGGCGGGGCGCTGCTCACCGACCAGCTCGTCGCCGTCGGTGCCACCCTCGTATTCTCCGGGGTGGTGTCGTTCGTGCTGGCCAAGGCGGTCGACGCCACCATCGGGTTGCGGGTGAGCGCCGACGACGAGGCCGTCGGCCTCGACACGACGCAGCACGCCGAGACGGCCTACAACCTCGGTGACTTCGGGTCCATGGGGAGGATCGGCGCATGAAGCTCGTGACCGCCATCATCAAGCCGTTCAAGCTCGACGACGTCAAGGAGGCGCTCAAGGGCCTCGACGTCCAGGGCATGACGGTCTCGGAGGTGCAGGGCTTCGGGCGTCAACGAGGCCACACCGAGGTGTACCGGGGCGCCGAGTACACCGTGGACTTCGTCCCCAAGGTGCGGGTGGAGATCCTTGCCGACGACACCGACGTCACCCGACTGGTCGACGCCGTGGTGGCGGCGGCACGCACGGACAAGATCGGCGACGGCAAGGTGTGGGTGACCCCCGTCGAGAACGTGGTGCGGATCCGTACCGGGGAGATGGGCGCCGACGCGCTCTGAGCGGGCGGCGCTGCTGGAGGAAGGCGGGCCCCGGGGGCCGGCCTTCTGCCGCGCGTACGCCGACGCCGCCGACCGGTGGCTGGCCGGGCTGCTGGATGCCGAACCGGGGATGGCGCTGGTTGCGGTGGGGGGCTATGGCCGGCGGGAGCTGTGCCCCGGGAGCGACCTCGACGTGGTGCTCGTGTACGGCCGCACCCGCGTCCCTGTCCAGCAGGTGGCGGAGCGCATCTGGTACCCGATCTGGGACGCTGGCATCGGGCTCGACCACAGCGTCCGCACCGTCAAGGAGGCGCTCGGCGTGGCCGCCGACGATCTCAAGGCCGCCCTCGGACTCCTCGACGCACGCCTCGTCTCCGGAGATGCCGAGCTCGCGGCCGAGCTGGTCGACAAGGCGCGGCGCCAGTGGGTGAAGGCAGCCGGCCGCTCGTTGCCGGCCCTCGCCGAGTCGGTCGCCCGCCGCCACGAGCGGTTCGGCGAGGTGGCCTTCCTCCTCGAGCCCGAGCTGAAGGAGGGGCGCGGAGGCCTCCGCGATGTCCACGCCCTGCGGGCCGCCGCGCTGGCCACGCCGGTGGTGGATGCGCGAGCACCCGCACTCGACGCCGCCCACGACGTCCTGCTCTCCGTGCGCGTCGAGCTCCACCGGCGCGTCGGAAAGACGCTCGACCGCCTGCTGTTGCAGGAGCAGGACGCCGTGGCCGCCGCCCTCGGGCATCCCGACGCCGACGCGCTGATGGCCTCCGTGTCGGCCGCCGCGAGGACCATCGCGTGGACGGGGGACGACGCGTGGCGCCGGGTGGCGTCGGCGCGGGCCGGGCCCCGTGGGCGCCTCCCCGGGGGCGACCGTCCCCTCGGGCCGGGGCTGGTCCTGCGCGACGGCGAGGTCGCTCTCGCCGCCGACGCCGATCCACGGAACGACCCCACGCTCGCGCTTCGAGGCGCGGCGGCCGCCGTCCAGGCCGGCACGTGGCTCTCGCGCGCCGCGCTGGACCGCCTCGCCGCCGAGACGGCCCCCATGCCCGATCCGTGGCCGCCGACCGCCCGGTCGGCCCTGCTCGGCATCCTCGGCTCGGGCCACGACGCCATCCCCGCCCTCGAGGCGCTCGACCAGCGGGGCTTGCTGGTGCGGGCCCTGCCGGAGTGGGACGCGGTGCGCGGGAAGCCGCAGCGCAACGCCTACCACCGCTTCACCGTCGACCGGCACCTGCTGGAGACGGCGGCCAACGCGGCCGCCCTCACGCGCACGGTGGCGCGTCCCGACCTCCTGCTCCTCGGGGCTCTTCTGCACGACATCGGCAAGGGGTTCCCCGGTGATCACACCGACAGGGGCGTGGCCGTGGTCCGGCGGCTCGGGCCCCGCCTCGGGCTGCCGCCCGACGACGTGGCCGTCCTGCTCGACATGGTGCGCCACCACCTCCTGCTCCCTGACGTCGCCACCCGGCGGGATCTCGACGACCCGGCGACGGTCGAGGCGGTGGCGGCCGCGGTGGCGGACCGGGACCGCCTCGAGCTCCTCGCCGCCCTCACCGAGGCCGACAGCCTGGCCACGGGGCCGGCCGCGTGGGGGCCGTGGAAGGCGGGGCTCGTCGCCGACCTCGTCGCCCGCACGGCCAGCCGGCTGGCCGGCCTCCACCCTTCCGCGGGGGCGCCGATGCCCACCGCCGCCCACCGGGTCCTGATGAGCGGCCGCCGGCCCGTCGTGGAGGTGGCGGGCGACGAAGTGACGATCGTGGCCCCCGACCGGCCGGGGCTGTTCTGCCGCATGGCGGGCACGCTCGCCGTCCACGGTCTCGACGTGCGGTCGGCGGCCGCCGCTTCCGAGGACGGCATGGCGGTCGAGGTCTTCGAGGTCGAACCGGCTTTCGGTTCGCCGCCGGTGTGGGAGACGGTGCAGGCCGACGTCGAGCGGGCCATCGCCGGGCGCCTGTCCCTCGAGGCCCGCCTGGCCGAGCGGGCCCGCGCCTATGCCGGCCGCCGCCGTGCGGCCACGGCCCGGCCGGCCGAGCCCCGCGTGCTCTTCGACGACGACGCATCGGCGACGGCCACCGTCGTTGAGGTGCGCGCGCCCGACGGCATCGGCGTCCTCTATCGCATCACCCGGGCCCTCGCCGACTGCGACCTGGACGTGCGTACCGCCAAGGTCTCCACCCTGGGCCACGAGGTCGTCGACGCCTTCTACGTCACCGACTCGTCGGGAGCCAAGCTCGTCGACGACGAATACCGTCGTGAGGTGGAGCGGGCCATTCTCGCCGAGTTGCGCCGGGTCCAGCCGTCCTAGGACGCAGCAGGGCGGCGCCCGACGCCGGCGGCGGCAGAACCGCCGGGCGGGCGCAGGTGGCCACTACGCTGCCGGCGTGCCGTCCGCCCGCTACCGGTGCGCTGCGTGCGGCAACCTCACCCGCTTCGACGTGACCCTCACCCGGCGCACGAGGCGCTTCCATCACTACACGGTGGGTGGCGACCTCTCCGTGGAGGACGAGGAGTTGCTGTCCGAGACGCTGGAGGAGGTGTCGTGCCGCTGGTGCGGCACGGCCAAGGCGGTGGAGGAGTTGGCCGAGGGCGAAGCGGGCTGAGTCCGGCGATGGCCGACGCAGAATCGGGTGCCGGTTCGCCGTCGGTGGGTGATCGCATGCTGCGCCCGACGCTGCAGCTTGCCTTCGACGTCGCCCGCGTCGGAGCCAGGTCGTCGCCTCCCGTCGATGCGCCGCGGGTTGTGCGGCCTTTCCTCCATTTCACCGGGCGCCTGCCCGACGCCGCCTTGACCGCCGTCCGCCGCGCCCTCGACGAGGACGCCGGGTTCCGTGCCCGCGTGGCCGGCTTGGCCGACGAGGAGGAGCTCGGCCGGCCGGGGTGGCTGTTCGTCGTGCGGCCCGACGGGTGGGAGGGCGAGCTGGCCGTGCTCGTGGACGACGCCACGGCTGCCGCCCGAGCCGAGCAGGAGGAGCGCGAGGAGCGCAGCGCGCGGCGGCGACTGGCCCACGCCGAGCACGCCGCCGAACGGGCGGAGGCGGCCGCCGCCCGGGCCCGGGCCGAGCTCACCGGCACCGTCGCCGAGCTGGCCACCGAGCGCCGCGCCCGGCGGGCCGCCCAGGACGACGCCGAGCGCCTGGGCCGGCGGGTGACATCGCTGGAGGGCGAGCGGGACAGCGCCCGTCGTCGGGCCGCCGAGGCGTCGGCCGAGGTCGAGCGGGTGCGGCTCGAGCTCGAGGCCGTCCAGGGAGAGGTGGCGCAGCTTCGGGTGTTGCTGTCGGCAGCCCGGGCCGAGGCAAGGGCCGCCGCCGAGTCGACGGCGGCCGGCACGTCCGCGGAAGCCACGGCGGCGGGGGAGTCGGAGGGAGCGGCCGGGGTCGGGGCGTCGGCGCGCGCCGGGACTGGGGGAGGCGCGGCCGGGACGTCGCCGGGCGCCGCGGCGCGCGCCGGGACTGGGGGAGGCGCGGCCGGGACGGCGGCCGACCCGGCCGGAGGGATTGGCGCAGCCGGGGCCCGTGCCGGCGGAGCGGACCTCGACGCCGTGGCGGAGGCGGTCGCCGTTGCCGCGTCGGCGGCGTCGATGCTGGGTCGCGCCCTGGCCGACGCCTCGACCGCGCTCGCCGGCTCGCCGCCCGTCCGGGGCCCGGATACCGGTCGGGTCGAGGACACGGGACCCTCCGACACGGTCCCCGGGGCCTCAGGGAAGCCGCCGCCCCCGCCGGCCCGCCGGCGCCCGGCCCCTCTGCCGCCGGCCGTGTTCGACGACACGGCGGAGGCGGCCGCCCACCTCGTCCGCATCCCCGGCGCACTCGTGCTGGTCGACGGGTACAACGCGGCCAAGGCGCTGTGGCCGGACGTGGCGCCGCTCGAGCTGCGGGAGCGGCTCGTCGATGCGCTGCGCGAGCTGGTCGCCCGCACCGGCGCCGCCGTCCACGTGGTGTTCGACGGTGCCGACCTCGGGGTGCCCTCGTTCCGGCCCGTCGCCAGCCGCGGCGTGCGCGTCAGCTTCTCGCCGGCCGATGTGGAAGCCGACGACGTCATCCTCGACCTGGTCGACACCGAACCGCCGAGTCGCCACGTCGTCGTGGCGTCGAGCGACCGCAGGGTCCAGGACGGCGCGCGCCGCCGGGGTGCCAACGTGATCTCGAGCGCCCAACTGGCCGCCGTCCTCGGCCGGTCCTGACCTCCTTCCGGAGCCGCGCCTCCCGTTCTGGCAGCGGAAATCGACCGCCAGCGGTCGATTTCGGCTGCCAGAACACCGGGACGCGGGTGGCTGTCACAGGCGCTGGCCATCCTTGTGGCATGACCGCATCGCTCTCCATCAGTTGTGACGACTGCGTCGCCCGCCACACCGACGCGTGCGGCGACTGCGTCGTCACCTTCATCTGCGACCGGGACCCGGACGACGCCGTGATCATCGACGTCGAGGAGGAGCGGGCCGTGCGGCTCCTGGCCCAGGCCGGCTTGGTGCCTGCGCTACGCCACGAGAAGCGCACGGGGTGACGATGGCGCGGGAGGGTCCACGGTGCGGAGCGGGTCGGGTGGTACGTTCCGCAGAGCGTGAAGAAGCTCCACCTGATCGGCTTCACACCCGGCGATGACGGGCTGATCCTCACTGCCCGCAAAGGGTCCAAGACCGGCGGTTTCGTTGTCCCGCTCGACGACTCCCTTCTCGCGTCGATCGACCAGGTCAGGCGGAGGCGCGCCGGCGAGGAGCCCGACGACAGCGCCGGCGAGCCCCGTGACGGAGGCGAGCGGGTTTCCGCACGATCGCGTCCGCCAAGCTCGCTCAGCCCTCGCGAGATCCAGTCGCGGCTGCGCTCCGGCAGCACCATCGCCGAGGTGGCGATGCATGCGGGCGTGGACGAGGAATGGGTCCTCCGGTTCGCGGCGCCCATCCTCGCCGAGCAGGCGCAGGTCGTGGAGAGCGCGCAGCGGCTTACGCTGGTGAAGCAGCGGCGGGGCCCCTCCGCCGAGCCGCTGGCCGAGTCCGTGCAGTGGAACCTCGGCGATCGGGGCGTGTGGTTCTCGGACGACGTGTTCGCCGACTGCTGGAGCGCGTTCAACCTGCACGGTCCCCGGTGGGCCGTGCGCTTCGCGTACACGTCGCGCAAGCGTCGTCAGGTCGCCGAGTGGGAGGTCGACCTGCGCCAGCGCACCCTGGTGGCGCGCAACCGGTTGGCCACCGAGCTCGGCCACGTGGAGGAGGGCCGCCGGCGTCCGGTCCACGAGCCGCCCGACACTGGCGCCCTCGAGCCGGCGCCCGCGTCGCGAGGGCGGGACTCGACGACCGCGCCGACCGCGCAGATGCCGAAGCGATCGGCGGCGACGAAGCCTACGAAGGCGACCGTGGCCAGGCCGGCGCCCGCCGCCCCGACACCTCGGGCGGGCGGCGCGCCGGGCAAGGCGGCGGGTGCAGCTGCCTCCGGGCCGCCCGCCGGCCGGGCAACCCCGAGGGGCGGCGCAGCGGGCAAGGCGGCTGCTGCTGCCGGCATGCCCGCTGGCAGGGCCGCCGGGAAGGGCGGCCGAGGGAAAGGGGCCGCTCCGGCAGGCCGCGCCGTCGGCAAGGGGGGTGCACCCAGCGCGATGTCTGCTGCGGCACCCGCCGGCCGGGCGTCCGGGAAGGGCGGCGCACCGGGGACGCCCAAGGGCGGCGCGGCGGGCAGGCTGAAGGGCGGCGCACCGAGCAAGGCAACGAGTCAGGCGCCGGGCACGCCGAAGGGCGGCCCGCCCGGCAAGGCAACGAGCCGGGTGGCGAGCAAGGCCGCATGGGCGGGAAAGGCGGCGCCCGCCAAACGGGCCACCCCTGCGGCCGCCAGCACCGCAGGGCGCGAGTCGTCGTCTCGCAAGGCCCGTCCCGCCAAGAAGGCGCATGCGGACACCCCAGGAGCGGGGGGCACGGGTCACCGGCTCGCCGCGCCGGAGGCAGCGACGTTTTCCGACAGGCCGAGCCACCTGGCCCGTCCACCGTCGCCCATGAAGGCGGCGAATCGGGCCACGAGCTACCCGAGCCAGCGACTCACCTCCACGTACGCTCGGCGCGGCGGCCCAGTGCCGGGAGCCGTCGACGCTCCGCCTCCACCGCGCCCAACGGCGGGCGACGAGCCCGTTACGAGCACGACAACCGGGAACCCACGCTTCGACCCGAGCCCGGAGCCCCCTCGCCCGTCGAGGCCGGGTGCCCGGACGGCGCCGTCGTCGGCACCGCCGGCAGGTGTCGGCCGGGTCGCCGCGCCGCGGCAAGCGCCGGACATCGGCGGCGAGGCGCCGCAGGTCCGCTCGGCCGGCGCACGTTCGCCGGGATCGCCTGGGGGTCCGCCGACGCGGGTGATCGTCTCAGGCCCAACCGCTGCGGAGGCCACCGCACCTCCGCCCCCCGCCGATCGTCGGCCGAGCGCCGTCGACGCGTCTGCGCGGCGTGCGGTCGCTTCCGACGACGTCGCCGCGACCGCGATCGCCGCCTCTCCCGGCGGGTCGGCCGCGCCAGGCGCGTTCTCGGACCAGACCGACGCCGGCGTTTCCCGCCCACCGAATCCCCAGGCCGCTCCGCCGCTGCGTGCACAGAACGTGCAGCGGTCACCGGCCGGCCGCCCGCGAGCGGCCGCCGGACGGGCCGCTGGGGACGACAACCTCTCGGCCCGTACCGCGGCCGCCGCGGCCGCCGTCGCCGCCGTCGAGGTGTCGCCGGTCGACGCCCGGCCGTGGTCGACGCCGGCGGTGACGACCCGGGCGCGGGTGGCGACGCCGCAGGCATCGCCACCGGCACCTTCTGCGCTCGACGATGGGGGCGACGACGAGGGTCCCGCCGTGGTGATCCTGTCCCCGGCTGCGGCGGCCGCACGCCGGACCGGAGGCGGGCCCGACGACGCCGAACGGCAGGCCCGCCTGGCCTCGGCCCGGCGCCTGCGGTCCGCGCTCGAGGCGCCACCCGCGGGCGGGGCCCGTCCCTCTGGCCCGGTGAGTGGCCACCGGACCTGATCCGGCCACGGGCTGCCCGCAGGCTCCAGCCTCCGGCGCTGATCCGCCGCCTTCCCCCGCTCCCGGCCGCCCTCCGACGCCCGCCGACGGGCCGCGGCCAGCCAAGCCCCCACCCCCCTCCCGGCCGCCCTCCGGCCGCCCTCCGGGCGCCCGCCACCCGCCATCGCCACCCCGTCACCCCACCCCCCCACCCGTTCGCCGGCCCCCGAACCACACGGCCGGCGGCTGTCCGGACCGGCCGCACCTGCGAGCATGTGGCGATGGCTCCCGAACTGTCGACGCTGGCCGACGAGGCGTGTGCGGCCGGCCTCGAGGCGGGGCTCGACGCCGTGGGGGTGGCCGCGGCCGAGCCGTTCGCGGACACCCGCCGCCACCTCGAGGAGCGCAAGGCCGCCGGCCTCCACGGCGGCATGCACTTCACCTACGGCGACCCGGCCCGCTCGACCGATCCCGACCGGGCGCTGGCCGGTGCCCGGGCCATCGTCGTGGGTGCGCGCTCGTACCGGCGGGCCGCCCCAGACCGGGCAGGCCACGACCCGGGCGGCGGGCCGGCGGGTGTGGTGGCCCGCTACTCGTGGGACGACGCCTACGTGCCGTTGCGCGCCGCCCTCGGCGAGACGGCCCGCCGGCTCCAGGCCGACGGGTGGCGGGCCCGGGTGCTTGCCGACGACAACGCCCTGGTCGACCGGGAAGCGGCCCACCGAGCCGGCCTGGGCTGGTACGGCAAGAACACCAACCTCCTCCTGCCGGGCCGGGGGTCATGGTTCGTTCTCGGATCGGTGGTGACCGACGCCCCCCTCCCGCCCGCCCCCGCTCCGGTGGAGGACGGGTGCGCGTCGTGCACCCGGTGCCTGCCGGCGTGTCCCACCGGCGCGCTGGTCGCCCCGGGGCTGCTCGACGCCCGTCGCTGCCTGGCCTGGCTGCTCCAGGCGGACGGCGACTTTCCGGTCGAGTACCGAGAGGCGCTCGGCGGGCGGATCTACGGGTGTGACGAGTGCCAGGAGGTCTGCCCGCCCAACCGCGCCGCCACCCGCCGCCACCCGCCGCCACCGGCCCAGCCCGACGCCGAACCGAGCGTGCCGCTCGTCCAGCTGCTCGAGGCGTCCGACGACGAGCTCCTGGCCCGGTACGGCCGCTGGTACATCCCCCGCCGTCAGCCCCGGTACCTGCGCCGCAACGCCCTCGTGGCGCTGGGCAACGTGGGCGACGGCGGCGATCCGGCCACGGTGGCCGTCCTGCGACGGGCGCTGGCGGGGGAGGACCGCATGCTGCGCGAGCACGCCGCCTGGGCGGCTGTCCGCCTGGGGCGAACGGACCTCGTGCCCGCACCGTCGGCTCGCGCCGTGCCGGTGTGACGGCGCTCCTCGTCACCAACGACTTCCCGCCCAAGGTCGGCGGCATCCAGTCGTACCTGTGGGAGCTGTGGCGGCGGCTGCCGCCCGAGCAGGCCACAGTGCTGACCACGAGATACCCGGGCGCCCCCGCCTTCGACGCCGGGCAGGCGTTCCGGGTGGAGCGAGCCGGCCCCGTGCTGCTGCCCACGCCGGTGTTGCGGCGACGAATACGGACGCTGGCCGCCGACGTGGGCGCGCTGGTGGTGGTGCTCGATCCCGCCCTCCCGGTGGGCATGGTGGGCCCGTTCCTCGACATCCCGTATGCGGTCGTGCTCCACGGCGCCGAGGTCACCGTGCCCGGGCGCCTGCCCGGTACCCGAGCCGCCCTGGGCCGCGTCCTGCGAGGCGCCGTCCATGTCGTGGCCGCCGGCGGGTACCCGGCCGCCGAGGCCGGGCGAGCGGTTGGCGCCGGCGCCATGCCGCCGGTGACCGTCGTGCCGCCCGGCGTCGACGGGGAGAGGTTCCGGCCGCTCACGCCGGAATCGGCGGGCAGGGCGCGGGCCGACCTCGGCCTCCCGCAGGACGCCGAACTGGTCGTGGGCGTCAGCCGGCTCGTGCCCCGCAAGGGCATGGACACCCTCGTGCGCGCCGCAGCGCTGCTGGCGCCGGGTCACCCGGACCTGGTGGTGGCGGTGGCCGGGAAGGGGCGGGACCTCGACCGGCTGCGCCGCCTGGCCGTCGACCTCGGCGCGCCCGTGCGGTTCCTCGGCCGGGTGCCGGACGAGCTGCTCCCGGCGCTCTACGGCTGTGCCGACGTGTTCGCCGCCCCCTGCCGGTCACGCTGGCGCGGGCTCGAGCAGGAGGGTTTCGGCATCGTGTTCCTCGAGGCCGCGGCCTGCGGTGTGCCCCAGGTCGCCGGCGACAGCGGGGGGGCGGCCGAGGCCGTCGCCGACGGTCGCACCGGCGTCGTCGTCCGGCGTCCCTCCGAGGCCTCCGAGGTCGCAGCAGCCATCGCCGGACTGCTCGACGACCCGGCCCGGCGCCGGACCATGGGCCAGGCGGCGCGCCGGCGGGCGTTGGAGCACTTCTCGTACGACAGCCTGGCGGCGACCCTCTCCGACGTCCTGACGGGCCTCGGGCGATGACGGGCGCGTCCGAACGTCCGGCGCGCCCGCCGGCGCCGGCTCGGTCCGCCGCCGGGCGTCCGGGCGACGCCATCGTCAGGGCGTCGTGGATCGGGACGGGACTGTTCGCGATCACCGCGGTGGTGGCGTCGGCGGTCCCGGAGACCGACGCCGCCGCCCTCGTCGTGGCCCTGGTCCTGTTCGTCGGCGGAACGGTCGCCTTCGCCGCCGCCCTCGTGCGGGCCGCCGGCCGGAGCCGCCACGAGGAGCTCACCATGTCGGGCGTCTTCTTCCTCGACGGGGCCCCCAAGGCCACGCGCCGCCAACTGCTCGGCGCCCTGGCCGCCGAGGTCGTGGTCGCCTTCGCCACCGCAGGGATCCGGCCCAACTCCAGCCTCGCCTTCGGGATCCTTGCCCCCGTGTGGGGGCAGGGGCTGGCCGGGCTCTGGGGCGCCTGGCACGGCGCCTTCCCGCCCCGGGCGCCTCGGGCCCCTCGCGCCCCTCGGACCGTCGCCCGTCCGAGCGGGGGTCACGGCGACGGCCGCCCGCCGCCGCCCCCGGTGACGGGCGCGGGGTCGACTGCCGAAGCGCCACCGGCGTGACGGGCCACCGGCGTGACGCCGCCCGCCGGCAAGGTACGATCCACACACCCTTGGACACCGGATCACCGGAGGTGGCGTGGCCGCACTCAGCCAGGACGTCATCCGCTCGCTCGCTTCGTTCAAGGGGGGTGACCATCCGGTCGTGTCCGTCTACCTCGACGTCGACGGACGCCGTTTCGTCCGACCTCGCGACTACGAGCTGCACCTCGAGGCACTGCTGCGCCGTGCCGCCGAACAGGCCAACGGGAACGCGCCCGCCGAGGACCTGCGCCGCATCGAGGCCCACGTCAAGGCAGGGCTCGACCGCCACCGCACGCGCGGCGTCGCCCTCTTCTCGTGCCTGCCCGGTGGGCTGTGGAACGTGGTGGAGCTGCCCGTGGCGGTGCGCAACCAGGTCGTGGTCAACGCCACCCCGCACATCCGTCAGCTGGAGGGCGTGCTCGACAACAACGAGCGCTTCGGCGTGCTGCTGGCCGACCGCCAGCGGGCCCGGATGTTCGTGTTCGACCTGGGCGAGCTGGTCGACAAGAGCGAGCTGTTCGACGCGCTGCCCCGCCACGAGGACGACCGGGGCGACTGGGACAAGGACCACGTGCGCGACCACACCGCCGAGGCCGCCCATCACCACCTGAAGCGGGCGGCCGACGTGGCCTTCGCCGCCTTCCAGCAGCAGGAGTTCGCCCACCTCATCGTCGGCGCTCCGGACGAGATCGCCAACGAGGTGGAGCGCCTCCTGCACTCGTACCTCAAGGACCGGCTGGCGGCGCGCATCAACGTCCCGGTGCAGGCGAGCGACGCCGCCATCTGCGAAGCCGCCCTCGAGGTCGGGGCGCAGGTGGAGCGGGCCAGGCACGCCCGCCTGGTGCGGCGGTTGCGCGACGCGGTGGGCTCGGGCAGCGGAGGCGTGGCCGGACTGGCACCGGTGCTGAGCGCCCTCGTCGAGCGCCGGGTCGACACCCTCCTCGTGTCCGACGGGTACGAGGCCCCGGGTTGGCGCTGCCACTCGTGCGGCTACGTCGCCGTGCGGGGGCCGGCCTGCCCGGTGTGCCCGTCCTCGACGATGGCCAAGGTCGACGACGTCGTGGAGGAGGCGGTGGAGGACGCGCTGGCCCAGTCGTGCGGGGTGGAGGTCGTGGTGGGCGACGCCGACCTCGACGTCCTGGGGCGCGTCGGCGCCCTGCTGCGCTTCTGACCGCTCCCATCCGCCGCATCGGCATCGACCTGGGCGGCACCAAGTGCCTCGGCTTGGCGGTCGACGAGGCCGGCGTCCCCGTGGCGGAGCACCGGCTGGCGACGCCGAGGGGCGCCCCCGCCGTGCTGGACGTGCTCACCGAGACGGTGGCAGCCCTAGGCCCGGCTTCGGCGATCGGCGTCGGTGTGCCCGGCCTGGTGGATGTGGCGGGCGTGCTCCGCTTCGCCCCCAACCTTCCCGGCGTGGTCGACCTCGACGTCCGCGCCGCGCTGCTCGCCCGCTTCCCCGAAGCGGCGGTGCGCGTCGACAACGACGCCACCTGCGCCGGATGGGCCGAGGCCTGCGTCGGCGCCGCCCGTGGTGCCACCGACGCCGTGCTCGTCACTTTGGGCACGGGGATCGGCGGCGGGGTCATCGCCAACGGGCGCCTGGTCCGGGGTGCCCACGGCTTCGCCGGCGAGATCGGGCACATGGTGGTCGATCCGCACGGCCCCCCGTGCCCCTGCGGCAAACGCGGGTGCTGGGAGCGCTTCGCGTCCGGGAGCGGCCTCGGTGCGCTGGCCCGCCAGGCGGCGGCCGCCTCACCGGGGGGACGGATGGCCGATCTGGCGGGTGGCGACACCGAGGCGGTGCGGGGCGAGCACGCCACCGCCGCTGCGGCCGAAGGGGACGACGTGGCCCGCACCGTGCTGGCCGAGTTCGGGCGATGGGTCGCCCTCGGCCTGGCCAACCTGGCCAACATCTTCGACGCCGAGATCTTCGTGCTGGGCGGCGGCCTCGTCCGGGCGGGCGAGATACTCCTGGCGCCGGTGCGCGAGGCGTTCGCCGGCCTGGTGCTGGCCGGCGCCCACCGGCCGGCCATCGCCATCGTCCCCGCCGTCCTCGGGGAGCGGGCCGGTGCCATCGGTGCCGCCCTCCTCGCCGGCGACGAAGTCGTGGCCTGACCCATGCTGGGACTGGTCAGCCGGTCGGTACCGTGCCTGCCCCGTCCCGCGAACCGTTCGGACGAGGACCCGGCCGGCAGTGGCCGCGCCGGCAGGGGCGCAGTCGGCCGGTGAAGGTCGGGCTGACGCTCCCGCAGTTCCGCCACGAGTCCGCGTCGGCCATGGAGACGGCTGCGCTGGTCGAGGCGTCGGGCCTCGACGGCGTGTTCGCCTTCGACCACCTGTGGCCGCTGGGCCGCCCCGACCGGCCCGCGCTGCACGGGCTGACTCTGGCCGGCGCCCTGCTGGCGGCGACCTCCCGGATAGCCGTCGGGACGCTGGTGGCCCGGGTGGGGCTCCTGCCCGATGCCGTGCTGGCCAACCAACTGGCCACGCTGGCGCGGATGGGAGGCGGACGCCTCATCGCCGGGCTCGGCGTGGGGGACCGGATGAGCCGGCCCGAGAACCTCGCCGCCGGTGCGCCGTTTCGTCCCAGGGAGGAACGGCTGGCGTCGCTCGTCGCCGTCTGCCGCCGGCTGCGCGCCCGTGGTGTCACCACCTGGGTCGGCGGGAACGGCGCCGCCATCCGGTCCATCGCTCGAGCCGAGGCCGACGCCGTGAACCTCTGGGGCGTCGCCCCCGAGGAGGTCGCCGCCCTGGCTGCAGTCGACGGCGGAGGGGCCTCGCTCACCTGGGCCGGGCAGGTCGACATGGCGGCCATGGACACCTCGGCGGTCGCCGGGCTGCTTCACCAGCTGGACGCGTCCGGGGTGGCGTGGGCCATCGCGGCGCCGGTGCAGGCGGCGTGGCCGGACGCGGTGGAAAGGGTCGCGGCCGCTGCGAGCTCCCTCGTAGACTGACGGCCGTGGAGTTCCGGCGCATCAACGGGCTGCCGCCCTACGTGTTCACCGTCATCAACGAGCTGAAGGTCGACGCGCGCCGGGCCGGCGCCGACGTCATCGACCTCGGCTTCGGCAATCCCGACATCCCCTCACCCGACGTGGCGGTCGACAAGCTGGTCGAGGCGGCCCGGAACTCCAGGAACCACCGCTACTCGGCGTCCAAGGGCATTCCGAAGCTCCGCATGGCGGTGTCCGACCTCTACCTGCGCAAGTACGGGGTGGAGCTCGACCCCGACCGAGAGGTCGTCACGACCATCGGGGCCAAGGAGGGCCTGTCCCACCTGATGTGGGTCCTTCTCGGTCCGGGTGACTCGGCCTTCGTGCCGTCGCCCAGCTACCCCATCCACATCTACGCGGCGCTGTTCGCCGGCGCCGAGGTCCAGCAGATCAGGGTCGGCCCCGACCAGGACTTCTTCGCCAACCTGCTGGAAGCGTGGGAGAACCAGTGGCCCAAGCCCCGCGTGATCGTCCTCTCCTTCCCGCACAATCCCACCACCGCCTGCGTCGACCTGGCGTGGATGACGCGCATCGTCGCCTTCGCCAAGGAGCACGACGTCGTGCTCGTCCACGACTTCGCTTACTCCGACACGGCGTTCGACGGCTACGTGCCTCCGTCGATCCTCCAGGTGCCGGGGGCCAAGGACGTGGCCGTCGAGCTCTACACGCTCACCAAGTCCTTCTCCATGGCCGGGTGGCGGGTCGGGTTCCTGGTCGGCAACGCCGCCGTCGTGCAGGCCCTCACCAAGCTGAAGAGCTACCTCGACTACGGCACGTTCCAGCCCATCCAGATCGCGGCCACCGTCACCATGAACGAGGCTCCCGACTATCCGAAGCTGGTCAACGACATCTACCAGAGCCGGCGCGACGCTCTGTGCGACGGTCTCGACCGTGTCGGCTGGGCCCTCGAGAAGCCCATGGGCACCATGTTCGTGTGGGCCCCGATCCCCGAGCAGTACCGCGCCATGGGCAGCCTGGAGTTCGCCAAGCTGCTCGTGCGGGACGGCAACGTGGCCACCTCGCCCGGAGTCGGCTTCGGGCCGGGGGGCGAGGGGTACGTGCGCTTCGCCCTGATCGAGAACGAGAAGCGCATCTCCCAGGCCGTCCGCAACATCAAACGGGGCCTCCCCGACCTGTGACGTCCGGTCGGGCGGCGCCGCAGGCACCACCTGGACTATGACGGTTTCCTGCACTGTCGCCCGTCTGAAACAGGCCGTTCACGTCGACCACCTACGGTGGGCGCGATGACGACGTACGCCGTGCGGGTCTGGTTGCCGGACCGACCAGGTGCCCTGGGCGCCGTGGCCAGCCGCATCGGCGCCGTGCGGGGCGACCTGGTCGGCATCGAGATCCTCGAGCGCGGTGGCGGGCGGGCCATCGACGAGCTGCTCGTCCAGCTGCCAGGCGACGACCTCCTCCCCCTGCTGGTGGCCGAGATCAGCCAGGTCGACGGTGTCGACGTGGAGGACGTGCGGCTGGCGGCGGAGTCGGTCCACAACCCGCGTCTCGGCGGGCTGGAGGCGGCGGCCGTCCTGGTCGAGCAGTACGCCCTCGACGGCCTGTTCACGGCCCTGTGCGCCCATGCCCGCCACACCTTCGACGCCGACTGGTCCGTGCTCCTCGACCTCGACGGCCCCGGGCTGCTGGCCAGCGCCGGCGAGGCCCCGCCCGCCACCTGGCTCGGCGCATTCCTCCACGGCAGCCGCACGTCCGCCGCCGTGGTGGGCGCCGATGCAGGTCCCGACGACGTGGCGTGGGCCGAGCTCCCCACCGCCGACCTGGCCCTCGTGCTCGGCCGGCAGGGCCGCCCGTTCCGGGCCCAGGAGCGCCGCCAGCTCCTCGCCCTGGCCCGCATCGCCGACTCCCGCCGCATCGAGCTGGTCGCCCGCCAGGCCCTGGCCACCCAGCCCGGCGCCGCCCGGTGAGCCATCCGTAGGCACGCCCTGCCGGTGAGGGCGGGCGGGCCTTCTACCGCACCCGCACGAGCCGGAGGGTGTCGGTGACCGGTTCGGGCTCGGTGGGCGATCCGACCAGCACCGCCACCAGGTCGCCGCTGTCCACCACGCCCGACTCGACGGCCGCCTTCACCGCGAACCACACGATGTCGTCGGTGGTGTCGTGCCAGTCGGCCAGCACGGGCGTGATGCCCCACGCCATCGACAGCTGGCGGGCGGCCCGCACCGACGGCGTGGCGGCCAACACCGGCACGGTGGGCCGGAACCGGGAGATGGCACGGGCCGTGGCGCCGTTGCTGGTACAGGCGATGACGGCCGCCACGTCGGCGTCGGCCGCCGCCCGCCACGCCGCCGCCGAGATGGCGGCGGTGATGCGCACGGACACCGGCGCCCCGTGGGCCTCGGCCGCCTGGGCCCGCCCGAGGGACCGGCCCCAGCCCTCGTAGTCGAAGTCCCGCTCGGCCCGCAGGGCCACACGCGACATGGTGCGCACCGCGTTCACCGGATCGTGGCCCACGGCCGTCTCACCCGACAGCATCAGCGCGCTGGTGCCGTCGAACACGGCGTTGGCCACGTCGCTCACCTCCGCCCGGGTCGGCGTGGGCGCCCGAACCATCGATTCGAGCATCTGGGTGGCGGTGATCACCGGCCGGCCGTAGGCCACGCCCGACCGGATGATGCGCTTCTGGTAGTGGGGCACGTCCTCGAGGGCGCAGCGGATCCCGAGGTCGCCCCGCGCCACCATGACGGCGTCGGCGGTGGCGATGATCTCGTCCAGGCTGTCGACCGCCTCCTGGGTCTCGATCTTGGCCACCAGCATCGGCGCCGGCCCGGGCGGGAGGGCGGCGCGCGCCCGCTCGATGTCTGCCGCCGAGCGCACGAACGAGATGGCCACCGCGTCGACGCCGGCGCCGGCCAGGGCCACCAGCAGGCGCAGATCCTGGGGCGTCGGCGACGACAGCGTGAGGCGCCCGGCAGGCAGCGCGACGCCGGGGCGGCCCTGGGCCCATCCGCCGATGACCACCTGGGTGCGGGCCCGCCGGTCGTCGACCTCGTCCACGTCGACGACCCGCAGCTGGATCCCGCCGTCGCCCAGGACCACGTGGTCGCCCTCGGACACCTCCTGGAGGACCGTCTCGTGATCCACCGGGATGAGCGACGCCGTGCTGCGGTCGCCGGCGGTGGCCGGGACGAGGTCGACCAGCGAGCCCTCGGCCAGCAGGACGCCGCCGTCGGGAAAGGGGGCCGCCCGCACCTTGGGACCGGGCAGGTCGGCCAGCACGCCCACGTGGACGCCGATGGACTCGGCCACCGCCCGCACGGTGGCGACCCGTTCAAGCGTTTCCTCGAGCGTGCCGTGCGCCAGCGACAGGCGGGCCATGTCCATGCCGGCCAGCACCATGGCCCGCAGGACGTCGGGCGTCTCCGAGGCGGGGCCCACGGTCGCGATGATCTTCGTTCGGCGCAGCATCGACGAGAGGTTAGGGACTGGTCCGGCGCGTCGGTCGGTGGCGGGGGCGGCGGGTGGTCAGCCGGCGTTGATCTGGCGCACCTCGGCCAGGGCGGCGGGAGCGGGCGCCCGGCCGGCCAGGTGGACCAGCTCCGCCGCGCTCAGGGTCTCCCGCTCGGCCAGGGCGTCGGCGATGGCGAACAGCGACAAGCGGTTGTCGTCGAGGATCACCTGGGCGGCGTGCTCCGCCCGGGCCAGGAGCTGGCGCACCTCGGCGCCGCCGGCGCTGCCCTCGAAGTACTGCGTGGGGTCGTCCTTCTTGCCGCCGGCCAGCTCGTAGCGACCGGTCATGGCCAGGCGCTCCACCATGCGCCGGGCGAGGAGGGCGGCGTGCTCCAGGTCGTCCTCGGCACGGGTGCTGGGCTCGCCGAAGGCGTTGACCTCGGCCGCCCGACCGCCCAGGAGGACGATGAGCTGGGCGATCAGCTCCCGCTTGGTGACGATGCCCCCCTCGTCGGCGGGCGACCACACCGACTTGTCGAACGCGCCGGTGCGGCCGACGATCGAGACCCGCGCCGGCGTGCGCATGCCTCGCACCAGGATCGACAGGAGGGCGTGGCCGGCTTCGTGGACGGCCGCCAGCTCCTTCTCGGCGTCGTCCATCAGACGCGAGTTGCGGGTGCCGGTGTGGATCCGGGCCACCGCCTCGTCGACGTCCTCGGGGGAGATGCGGGGATGGTGGCGCCGGGCGGCCAGCAACGACGCCTCGTTGACGATGTTGGCCAGCTCGGCGGGGGAGAGCCCGGCGCTGCTCGAGGCCACCTCGGCCCAGTCCACCCGTCCCGAGAACGGCCGCCTGGCCGCATGGAGCCGGAGTATCTGCTCGCGGCCCTTCACGTCCGGGCGGCCGATCTGGATGCGGCGATCGAAGCGCCCCGGGCGCAGGAGGGCGGGGTCGATCAGCTCCGGGCGGTTGGTGGCGGCGAGGAGGAGCACGCCCGACGACCCGACGAAGCCGTCGAGCTCCACCAGCAGCTGGTTGAGGGTGTGGTCGAACTCGCGGGCGCCGCCGCCGTCGGCATCGCGCTTGCGGCCCACGGCGTCGAGCTCGTCGATGAACACGATGGACGGGGCGTTCTTCTTGGCCTCGATGAACAGCTCGCGCACGCGCGCCGCACCGACGCCGACGAACTTCTCGACGAAGCTCGACGCCGACGCGAAGTAGAACGGCCGGCCCGTCTCGCCGGCCAGGGCCCGGGCCAGCAGCGTCTTGCCGCACCCGGGCAGCCCGTGCAGGAGGATGCCCCGGGGCAGCTCGGCGCCCAGGGCCCGGAACCTCTCGGGGTCCGACAGGTACTCGGTGACCTCCCGGAGCTCGGCGATGGCGTCGTCGAGCCCGGCCACGTCCTTGAACGTCACCTTCGGATGATCGGCGGCCAGCTCGGGACGGCCCGGCTTGGGGGGGCGGCGGCTGGCGGTCCCGTCGCCCGGGTGGGCGGCCATCCCGTCGTCGTCATCATCGTCGTCGTCCCGCAGGTCGGCCCGCTGCAGGTGGGTGCCCGGCGTGAGCCCGTCCTGCTTGCGGTTGACGGCCGTCATCCGCAGCGCCACCACGGTCACGGTCACGATGGCGAGGACCGGAAAGATGAACTCCGGGCGGGTCAAGATCTGGTTCAGGTCGTTCATGCCCGGGTCTGAGCTCCCACCTGGTTGTCAGCGAGCAGCCGGAACACTAGCCCCTCTGTCCACATCCCGCCTTTTTCGTGCCGCGGGCGCCTCGCGGTCCCAGCTCGGGACCCCGATCCTGAAAACTTCGCGATTCGCCCGTGACCAGCGGGTTCGCGGAGCCCCCACCGTTGACACAGATGGAATTACAGTGCTGTAATAGCCACCGCATCTCGTGGCCCCGCCGCCAGCACCCACTACATGTTGTGTCTGGGTCAAGATGGCGGGAGCCGGCCCGATCGACGTCCCCACGGGCGAGATCCACCGACGAACTGAGGAGGCTACCCGCATGGCCATGGCCCAGGAACGCATGGGAATCGGCATCCGCCGGCACTTCACCACCGAAGGGACCCACCCGTACGACGAGGTGACGTGGGAGAGGCGGGATGCCCGGATCACCAACTTCCTGGACGGCTCCGTGGCCTTCGAGCAGCTGGGCGTCGAGGTGCCCTCCACCTGGAGCGTCAACGCCACCAACATCCTGGCCCAGAAGTACTTCCGCGGGAACCCCAACACGCCGGAGCGTGAGACGTCGTTGCGACAGGTGGTCGACCGCGTGGCCGACACGGTCACCGGCTGGGGCGTGAAGGACGGCTACTTCGTCGACGACGACGAGGCCGAGGCGTTCAACGCCGAGCTCAAGCACCTGATCGTCCACCAGAAGGCGGCCTTCAACTCCCCGGTGTGGTTCAACATCGGCGTGCGGGGCCGCCCGGCCCAGGCGTCGGCCTGCTTCATCCTCTCCGTCGACGACACCATGGACGACATCCTCAACTGGTACGTCGAGGAGGGGACGATCTTCAAGGGGGGCTCCGGGGCGGGCGTCAACCTGTCCCGCATCCGCTCGTCGAAGGAGCGCCTGGGCGGAGGCGGCACGGCCTCGGGCCCGGTGAGCTTCATGCGGGGTGCCGACGCGTCGGCCGGCACCATCAAGAGCGGCGGCGTCACTCGCCGCGCCGCCAAGATGGTGATCCTCGACGCCGACCATCCCGACATCGAGGAGTTCATCTGGTGCAAGGCCATCGAGGAGCGCAAGGCCCGCGCCCTTCGTGACGCCGGCTTCGACATGGACCTCGACGGGCGCGACAGCCACTCCATCCAGTATCAGAACGCCAACAACTCGGTGCGGGTCACCGACGAGTTCATGCAGGCGGTGGTCGACGACGACCGCTGGGACCTCACCTCACGAACCACCGGCGAGGTGGTGCAGTCGGTGCGGGCCCGCGACCTCATGCGCCAGATCGCCCAGGCCACGTGGGAGTGCGCCGACCCGGGCATGCAGTTCGACACCACCATCAACCGCTGGCACACGGCCGCCAACACCGGGCGGATCAACGGCAGCAACCCGTGCAGTGAGTACATGCACCTCGACAATTCGGCGTGCAACCTGGCCAGCCTCAACCTGCTGCGCTTCCTCGACGCCGACGGCACGTTCGACGTGGCCGGCTTCCGCGCCGCCACGGCCGTGCTCTTCACCGCCCAGGAGATCCTGGTGGGCAACGCCGACTACCCCACCAAGAAGATCGGTGACACATCCCGCCGCTTCCGCCAGCTGGGCATCGGCTACGCCAACCTGGGCGCCCTGCTCATGGCCGAGGGCATGGCCTACGACTCCGACGACGGCCGTGCGTGGGCTGCCGCCATCACCGCCCTGCTCACCGGTGGCGCCTACGCCACATCGGCCCGCATCGCGGCCCGCATGGGGCCGTTCGCCGGGTACCACGAGAACTCGGAGCACATGCTGCGGGTCCTGGGCATGCATCGCGACGAGGTCGCCAAGATCGACGAGGAGCGGGTGCCCCCCGAGCTGCTCTCGGCTGCCCAGGAGGAGTGGGACGAGGCCGTCGAGCTCGGTGCGGCCTTCGGCGTGCGCAACTCGCAGGCCTCCGTTCTGGCACCCACCGGCACCATCGGCCTCCTGATGGACTGCGACACCACCGGCATCGAGCCCGACCTCGGGCTGGTGAAGTCGAAGAAGCTGGTGGGCGGCGGCACGATGCAGATCGTCAACCAGACGGTGCCCCGTGCGCTGCGCCGGCTCGGCTACGCCGACGCCCAGGTCGCCGACATCATCGCCTACATCGACGAGCACAAGTCGGTGCTCGGCGCTCCGCACCTGTCGGCCGACCATCTGGCCGTCTTCGCCTGCTCGATGGGCGACAACACCATCCACCATTCCGGTCACGTGCGGATGATGGCCGCCGTCCAGCCCTTCATCTCGGGCGCCATCTCCAAGACGGTCAACCTGCCGTCCACGGCCACGGTGGAGGAGCTCGAGCAGCTGCACATCGACGCCTGGAGGATGGGCATAAAGGCACTGGCCGTCTACCGGGACAACTGCAAGGTGGCCCAGCCGTTGTCGAGCGTGAAGAAGGACACCCCCAAGTCCGAGGCCCAGGCCCACGACCAGGAGCTGGCCGAGAAGGTCGCCGAGCTGGAGAAGGCGCTCGACCGCCAGACGGTGGTCGTCAAGCAGCCGATCCGCGAGCGGCTGCCCCGGCGCCGGCGGTCCTACACCTTCGCCTTCCGGGTGGCCGACTGCGAGGGCTACGTCACGGTGGGGGAGTACGACGACGGGCGGCCCGGCGAGGTGTTCATGAAGGTGTCGAAGCAGGGGTCGACGCTGGCCGGCGTGATGGACGCCTTCTCCATCTCGGTGTCTCTCGGTCTTCAGCACGGCGTGCCGCTGAGGACCTACGTCCAGAAGTACACCAACATGCGCTTCGAGCCGGCCGGCATGACCGACGACGCCGACCTGCGCATCGCCTCGTCACTGGTGGACTACATCTTCCGCCGGCTGGCGGTCGACTACCTGCCGTACGACGAGCGGGCCGAGCTCGGCATCCTCACCACCGACGAGCGCATCCAGCCCACGCTGCCCGGCGTGGAGGAGACGTCGGTGCGCGACGAGCCCGTCGTCGACCCGCCTCGGGTGTCGCCGCCGCCCGCCCACAGCGACGCGCCGTTCTGCATGACATGCGGCGTGCAGATGGTGCGGGCCGGCAGTTGCCACGCCTGCCCCTCCTGCGGCAGCACCAGCGGCTGCTCGTAATAGGTCGGCGAACACGCCCCGCTCCCGCCTCCGGGCCGGGTTCCGCCCGGCCCGGGTTCCGTTCGGCCCGGCGGAGTCCGGGCCGATGACCGCATGGCGGTGAGCAGCGAACGTCGGGCGCCTCGACGTCCGCTGCGCATCGTCGGGGTTCCGGGCGGTGCCGCACGTGGCGGCGACGCCGGAGGAGACCGTCGTCCATCGGGCGGCCCCTCTTCGGGGGGCCGGTAGCGTTCCCCGGTGACCGACGAGCGTCCCGTCGAACGCATCCTGGTCGTCGTCGCCCATCCCGATGACGTCGACTTCGGGGCGGCCGGAAGCGTGGCCACGTGGACCGGACAAGGCATCACCGTCTCGTACTGCGTGGTCACCGACGGCGATGCCGGGGGCTTCGATCGCGCCGTACCCCGCCGGGAGATGGCGGCGATGCGGCATGCCGAGCAGGAGGCGTCGGCGAGACGCGTCGGCGTCACCGACGTCCGCTACCTCGGCTATCCCGACGGCCGTCTGGTGACGACCCTGGAGCTCCGGCGGGACATCAGCCGCGTCATCCGCCAGGTTCGCCCGCAGCGGGTGGTGACGCAGTCGCCGGTGCGCAACCTGGCGCGCATCTTCGCCAGCCACCCGGACCACCTGGCCGCAGGTGAGGCCACCGTGAGCGCGGTGTACCCGGATTCCCGCAACCCGTTCGCGTTTCCCGAGCTCTTGGAGGAAGGCCACGAGCCGTGGACCGTCGACGAGATCTGGCTCATGGCCAGCACCGCGGCCGATGTGTACGTGGACATCACCGACACGTACGCCCGCAAGGTCGAGGCGCTTCTGTGCCATGTCAGCCAACTGCCCGACCCGGAGTCGACGACGGCTCGGATCCACGCCTGGGCCGCAGCAGTGGCGTCCGATGCCGGGCTCGAGGACGGCCGGCTGGCCGAGGCCTTCCAGCGGGTGGTCACGTCGCTCTGACGCCGGTGCACGTGCGGCGCGCACGATCCCGGCTACCACCCGCGCGGGCGCAACCGGCCTCCGCTCCGCCGGCTGCCGGCTCGCTGTTGCGCCCGGCGCCCGACCCGATTCATCGTTGCATCCGTGAAGAGGGGCCAGGCTCGGTCGAGGAGCGGTTGGGGGTCGGCGTGGGAGCCGCAGAACCAGCCCTCGGGCACGACGACCTGCAGCGCACGGAGGGTCGGAAGCGGCGCCCCGAGCGAGCCGTAGTAGCGCGCCCAGTCGGCCAATGTGGGCAGGAGCTGTGCGGTGTGGACGTCGAGCAGCTGGACGGTCGTCTCACCGATGGTTCTCCGGCCGCCGGCGAGCAACGAGTCACCGTCGGCGACGCGGAGGCAGAGCTCCTCGATCAGCCCCGCTGCAATCTCGGGCGTGACGCCGGTGATGACGAGCTCAGGGTGGTCGAACGACGACGTGAGCCCGACCGTGTAGGTCCAGCATGCCCTTCCCGGGTCGGACATGACGGCGGTGTACGACCACCCGTGGCTCTCGATGGCCAGGTGCTTCCGGAGCAGCACGTCATCCCAAGTGCCGCCGTTGCAGATGTCACACATTCGATCTCTCCTCCTTCGAGCCCACTCGCACGTGGTGGCGGGGATGACGGCTCGTCGGAGGGGCCACCGGCCATGCACGGCGCCCGCCACGAGCGCCGTTGCATCAGTCACACATCCGGTCGTCGTCGGTGGAGCTCATCCGCTCGGGTCCTGGTTCTTCGGGTGCCGGGGGTCGTCCCGCGGCACCATGTCCCGCTTGCCCTTGCCGGCCACCAGGGCCCAGCCCTCGTAGGTCTTCTTGTCGTGGTGGGCGGTGCACATGCGCTCGAGCCACTCGAGCAGGCTCATGTGGGTGTCGGCCCAGTCGAGGCGGTGGTCGG